>JBJTAQ010000153.1:0-9297 GCA_046090945.1 Pirellula sp. | reverse complement strand
CCTTTTCGGATTGATTTTGATAGCAATGCTGCTCCTAAGATCTCTCGGGGCCACGAGGGAATCAAAAAAAGAGACAAACGGCTCATCGCAACTGGGCCTTAGGGAACCACCCCCAACGATCCAGCAGGACAAGCCGCTTGCCAAGCCATCCATGACATTATCCAAGAAGATCCAATCGCAACCCGATCAAGTCGCATTGAGATTGGCGACTTGGATATCCCGAAACTGATCCGTCAGTCCCCCTGAAAAGATAATTGCGAGATCACGATCGGTTCGTTTAAAGTCCGTTCAGCTTCTTCGTCGCCGATTCGTGAACCACTCGACGGCCAACCCTGAATTTTCCGCAACTCCGGCATCAACTCAACGAGCTGTTGCCGAAGCAAATCCAGTAAAATAGAAGGCCTTTGACTAACGACGATTTCCTTCAACGAAATCACCGTCTTCATGATTCGAATCAAAAGGGCACGAGACTGAATCGATTCGCTGACCGACATGTCTCTGTCGAGTAATAGATGCTCCAAAGGAACCTCGAGAGCATCTTTCCAGATGTGCAGATCCCTCAAAGTGATGTTCGATTGGGGCTGTTCTTGATCACGGAGCTCTCGCACCGGGATTCCTGTTCTGCGAGAAACAGCTCGCAGCGATATTCCCTGCTGAAGTCTCACCTCGGCGATTCGATGCAACAAAAGATAGGGTTTCGAACTCAATAACTGCGAAGCGCCTCTTTTGCGGACGGGAGGTCGCTTGAGCGTTCGATCCTTAACAGCCCTAGTCGCACTCTTCGCTTTCGAAGAAGATTCGGAAGGTTGGCCATCCTGATGTTGCCCGAAGGTAGGTAGGCTCGTATTTTCCATGAGCTTGGACGAAATGGCGGTGCTACTTCGTCGGAATCAGTGTGTGCTCTGACCCTTCCTGTGCGAATAGTTCGCTCGACTGGATCTAAAAGGCAACCCCTATTTTATCAAATTTACCTATTTTCTGCCGTCGCCACGACCGTTGATTCATAGCTCGATAGGGGTGGGCAAGCGCAGACCAAATTTCGATCACCATAGACATTGTCGATTCGAGCGACAGGTGGCCAGTACTTGACTCTCTGACTGGATTCAGCGTCAGGCACGACCGCTATCTGGCGGGAGTATCCCAAGCTCGCCTCGCTGAGCACATCCTTGAGCGTGTGCGGAGCATTTTTCAGTGGATTGTTCTGTGGATCCCAAACCCCTTGGCGAATTTTTTCATACTCGTTGTGAATGAGGATCATGGCTCGGCAGAATCGATCGAGTTCCTCGAGCGATTCACTCTCGGTTGGCTCGATCATCAAAGTACCACCTACCGGGAAGGACATCGTCGGAGCATGAAATCCATAGTCGATCAGTCGCTTGGCGATGTCATCGACTCCGATATGCGCCTCGCGGTCCATCGGTCGTGTATCGATGATGCATTCATGGGCGATCAATCCACGGTTGCCAGTGTAGAGGATCGGATAGTAGTCCTTCAATCTCCAAGCGATGTAGTTGGCGCTGAGGATCGCGACTTGGGTGGCTCGTTTGAGCCCACTTGCTCCCATCATGCGGATGTACATCCACGATATCGGCAAAATACTCGCTGATCCGAATGCTGCCGCCGATACCATGGGACCCCGTCGGGATGCATGAACGCCGTCGCGGGGAAGGAATGGTGCAAGATGCTTCTTGACCGCCACAGGACCTACGCCAGGGCCTCCTCCGCCATGGGGTATGCAAAAGGTTTTGTGCAAGTTTAGGTGGGAGACATCGCCACCGAATTTGCCCGGCCGTGCTACTCCAACTAGAGCATTAAGATTCGCGCCATCGATGTAGACTTGACCACCAACGGCATGGACCTTTTCGCATATCGCCGTTACGCCCTCTTCGAAAACCCCGTGCGTCGAAGGATAGGTGATCATGATCGCAGCAATTTTCGATCCGTATTGCTGGATTTTGTTGTCCAAGTCCTCCAAATCGACATTGCCTTGGGTATCACAAGCAACAACGACGACTTGCATGTTGGCCATCTGGGCGCTGGCTGGATTGGTGCCATGCGCTGAGCTCGGGATCAAACAGATGTTCCGATCCCCCTGACCTCGCGACTGATGGTACTGCATGATCGCTAACAATCCTGCATACTCACCTTGAGAGCCTGCGTTGGGCTGCAGCGAGATCTCGTCGTATCCGGTCGCTTCGCACAGCATGGCTTCAAGCTGATCGATCATGATCCGGTAGCCTTCGCACTGGTCGGCTGGGGCTAACGGATGGATCGAATTGAATTCCGGCCAAGTCACCGGGGTGAGCTCTGAGGCAGCATTGAGTTTCATGGTGCACGACCCAAGCGGGATCATCGCGCGATCTAGCGCAATGTCCTTGTCCGACAAAGACCGAACATACCTCATCATCTCGGTTTCGCTACGATAGCGATGGAAGACCTCTTGGGTCAAAATCGCATCGCTACGGAATTGGTCGACGGACAGCAAGCTATCCTCAGACGTATCGATCGTTGTGATCCCAAAAACTTGGGCGACCCTTTGCACATCGTCATCCGTGGTTGTCTCGTCGAAACTAACCCCAAGCGTCTGGGCATCGATTCTCCGAAGATTGATCCCCAATCGCTCGGCGGTTTTGATCAAAGCATCCGCTTGTCCAGCCACTTCGATGGCCAACGTGTCGAATACCCGATCGCTGCGAAGCTTTAGACCAGCAGCCTTGAGGGTCCGATACAATCGCGACGTCTTGCGATGTGTGCGAAGCGCTATTTCGCGAAGACCTTCCGGACCGTGATAACAGGCATACAAGGTAGCCAGGATTGCAAGCAGAGCCTGGGCGGTACAGATATTCGAAGTCGCTTTTTCTCTTCGAATATGCTGCTCGCGAGTTTGTAGCGCCAGTCGATAGGCCGGACCGCCATGCCGATCGATCGATTGGCCAACAAGTCGTCCTGGTATCGTCCGCTTGAGCGCATCGCGAGTTGCAAAGAACGCCGCATGCGGACCTCCGAAACCCAAGGGGATACCGAAACGTTGCGAGGAACCGACCGCGACATCAGCCCCGAGCGATCCGGGACTAGGTAGCAGCATGAGCGCAAGTAAATCGGTGGCAAGAATCACTAGCGCCGAATGCTTCTTGGCCGTCGCTATCCAACCCTTTGGACAGATCACTCGCCCATCGGTCGTTGGGTATTGAGCAAGCACCCCAAAAACATTCTCCCAAGATTCGGGACCTAGCGTTTCATCGAACTCGACGACCTCGACATCCAAGGGTACGGCCCTGGTCCGCACGACCTCGATCGTTTGGGGATGGCACCATTTGGAAATCAAAAACCGCTTGCCCGATTTCGCATTCCTCAACGCAAATGCCATCGCTTCGCCTGCCGCCGTGGCTTCGTCAAGCAACGACGCATTTGCGACATCCAGTCCGGTCAGTTCGCAAACCATCGTCTGGTAATAGAACAAAACCTCCAAACGCCCTTGAGAGATCTCGGGTTGATAGGGCGTGTAAGCGGTGTACCAAGCCGGATTTTCGAGAACGTTGCGCTGTAAAACCTTGGGCAGATACGTGTTGTAGTAACCAGCCCCAATCCACGATTTGAGTATCCGATTTTTGCTCGCGATCTGCTTGAGCTCTGCCAATGCCGCTTCTTCGCAGATGCCCTCGTCGATGCCAAGCGGGCTCAGGTCGAGGATCTGGCTCGGGATGACATGCTCACTAAGTTGATCGAGGCTCGAGTATCCGAGCTTGGCAAGCATCTGCTGGATATCGCGATCTTGGGGGCCAATATGTCGACGAACAAATGGAGCAAGCTTACCGTGTGCGTTCATGGGACAAGTCGATCTTGGGTTGGGGATACAAAAACCTACGCAGGACCACCTTTGGTTCCACGGTAGGTTGAATGCCCCTCTGTCCAATTGACCTGAGAGATTCGCCGTTAGGCTTGCCCCTTCGGTGGGCTGCCAAGCCCTCAGGCTGCAGCCGCTCTCCAGAGATTCTGTTTCAGTCCGGCGGTCCTTTTGCCTGAGTGTTTGTGGGACACTTTACACCTTCGGCGACCCTCATGCGGGTGCTCTCGCGCCAGACTTTCAGCAATCGTCGAAATATACCTGATAGCCAGGGATTCTTCAACTCTTGCTCCATCGACACAATTCCCCTACATAATCGGCCGATCCATCTCTTAGCCAACCGTCGAGTTGAGCCGGGTCTTTGAGTTGCTGCCCCCGTTTGGAATCGACGGCTAGGAAACGGCAGGAAACCTCTGCAAGACCGCTCATATCTCCCCAGAGTTTTTCAAATTGAGTGACAGGATAAATATCTTCCTGGCCTAATCCCCAGCGTTTTTTGACATCTTTGATGGTCAGATACGTTGGTAGTTTGGTAGCCAAAGTTCGCACAGCCGTATCAACTCGATCAGCGTCCTGGAGTGAAGCTCGGTCAAGACCGAAGACTTCAAGTGTTTGATCGATATCGATCCAAGTCGTTAACGTATTATAGAAGGTCAATTTGAACTCGTCTTGCTCCCTAGGCATCGCCATCCCCTCGAGCAACCGCACTTTTCCATCGACTCGTGCGAGGCCACCCCCACGGTCCTCAATTCTTCGACCGATGACCTCAAAGCTAAGAGCTGCCGCTGATCGGATATGGTGCTCTAAGCATAACGGTTCGATGTTGGTGCCAACCGAGTCGATATTATGAAGCATCAAGTATTTCAAATTTGGGAAATCGCGTAGGACTTGCCTTAAAGTCCCGTTTCGGAGCATGCTCGGGAATTCGTACCAATGCCCAACAGGGTGCATGCACTGTTCCGGGATGTTATCGGTGTAATCGCTCGCTTCACCTGCTTGCTTGGCCCATTTCTGGAGCGCTGCCTGAGCGCTTTGCCTAACCTTCTGCTGCTGTTCATCGAGAACTTGATGCGATGTTTCTTCCCAATAAAATAAAAGATCCCTTACTGTCGGGATGGTTCGTAACCCTACGGACATACCACGCGACAGGTAGACTTTTGAGGAATAATCAAAATGGTTGTTAGCATCCAAGAAGCTTTGGATCGGCTTATGAGTCAAATAGCCTGTAGTGATGATATGAGGTACTGACGCTTGGTAATCATGACAGGTCTTTGCTGACTTTGCTAAATGCACTTCGATAAAACTTCGATGCTTGCCCTGATACCTACAAAAGGGGTGAAGCCCTTTGACAACTCCGGCTCCGCTGGTCCAGCGAGAACCCACTCCCGCTGCAAGTGTCACGACGCCAACCTGAGAGTTGCGTATCGCATCAATCGCTTGAGCAAAGTCCGCGTTGGAACATCTGGAACGGATGTCTCGGAGATCCAAATAATCGGATTTTTCAACGTCAAAGATCTCCATATTTCGTGCTAAACGATTCGTCGCTAAACTGATCCTCCCGGATTGTATTTCGGTTCGAATCTGCTCGTGTTGATGGACATCAAAACCATTTTCACGCAACCTAGACCCTAAACCCCCAACCCGATCCTGCATCGCCGCCTGAGGCAGAATTCTCTCGAGCAGGTTTTTCGCTCGAATCGGATCCTCTAAACAGGCTTGATTGAGCCTTATAAGATCCCGCTTTGATTGATCACTTAGATCTCTGATATTTCCGCGGATTAGTCGAGGAGCTAGGATCGAATAATAACTTTCCGGCATCTTGGCAAAATGCGACTGTAGTAGCTCAGACCAAGATCCACGATCGTTGATCTGAAATTCAAAGACCACAGGGTCCATGGCAAATGGCAAGCGGTCTTGCATCGAGCGTTTCGTCCGTATCAAGGTTTCCAGCAGCCATTGCTTGGCCTGAGACCTTACACGGGGGTCAAAGAAAAAACCCATCCCACCACCGGACATGCCGCCAAGCATGAGGAAACCCCAGTAGTCTTCGCCCCATTGTTTACGGCATTGCTCAATGATCGACTCGGTGAAACTATTGGTGCACCAAGGGATGATCGTCTGAAGAGGACCGACGAAATTCCGAGTCGTTAGCGAAGCTAGCCGTTGGATATCTCCTTGGGTCAGAGCATCGATGATTTGCTCATAGATACCGATCGCCTCTTGGCGAGCCTCCCATTCTCTTTGCCCCCTGGTAAGATACTTCTCGGTAACCATTTCCAGGATGGGCCCAACATTTTGAGCCATGCCCCCATAGATCAAGATCAGACTCTCTTCGAGCGCACGTCGCGAGGATCTGGGCAAAATCGCCTCATCCAAAATCGAATGCTTTGGCAAGAGCCTGCCACGACTGACTCCAAACTCAGGGTCATCCGGATGAGCGAGTTGACCCTCGATCCTCTTGACTCCTTGCCAGATCCCTCCAGAGTCCTGCCAACCACCACCGGAACCACCCAACCACTCGCCCAATATAGCTCTAGCTGTGATCAAGCGTTGCGCCCCGGTTTCCAAGCCACCCTGGAGATTTTGAATCTGCGAAGTGGCTCTCATCAGGGCAGCGATCAAACAACTTAAGAGATTGGTCGATACTGCAAGTCTTGAACCCTTGGGAATATCGCTGACCTTGCTGACTATCTCGATCCCTACATCGGCAGTCTGAGTTACAACTCTCAAGAGTTCCGATATGGGGCTACAGCAACCCTCCATACCCGGTGGTACTAATCCTGACGCGATGCACGCAGCCTTTAATAACCCAAGATAATCTTTCGCGAAATCAAAAACCTCATCGATCGTGCGCACCTCCGAGTCAACCCCAAGGTCGGTACTGACTAAACGTAGCACAGGCTTGTCGATGATCCTGACGTAAGCTTCTACTGGAGGCTTCGGTTCTGGATCTCTTCCGTATACACCCAAGTTGATCGAAGCATTGATGACTTTGGCACCTTCTGGGTAATCCATTCCCAAAAAGAATATGTCGCTCCATCCTGAATGGGTAAAATCCATGCGGACCGATGTGCGCTCGACGAGAATCGGCCAGTCCTGACTCTTTTGGTCTTTGATCAAGAGATCCTTGCGTATCCGCAGTGGATGATCGTGCGGGTGTGTAATCCGAAACATCCATTGATTGCCACGAACCGCCCTTACGCTCCGGCGTACTTGATCGGCCAGAGTCTGAATCCCATGCTGGTAGTAGGCTCTCGCCAAACCGCTGCAAAAGGCGTGACTGGTTCCATTCCTCCTTTGATGTTCCAATAAATTATCGATCGCTTCGGCAAATCGCCTCTCAAGGATCAACTTGTAAGCATCGTGAGGTAACAATCCGGCCTGAGAATCAGGTAACCCTTCGGGCAATAGATATCGATAGATCGATGAAATCAAAAAGTCCGTTCGCACAAGCTGGTAAAGGTTCTCAGTCGTCCGTCGGAATCGATCCAAATCCATCGCTACGTGAAGGTATTCCTCCGGGCTCAATCCCGCACCGAGAGATTCGATCGATCGATTGCGAATCAAATCGTCGGTAGATGTTATTGCATCGATCCAAGGATCTGTAAGGAACTTTCTTTCCAAAATAGCGGCTCCTCGATGCTCTAACGATGCAGGCTCAGGACTTCAATTAACTGGCTCATCACGCGGTCTCTATCCACACCTGACAAACCAAGTGCAAGCTGTGAACTAAAGAGCCCAAATTTGACCCCCAAATTGTACCTCTGACCGTCAATCTCGTATGCCAAATAACGCTCTCGACCCAAAGCCGTCTGAATTCCCTCTGTTAGTGAAACGGGACTTCCCTTAGACCCAATCGCTTCAATTAGGTACCTGAAGATACTTGGCATCAAGACATGCATACCGAAGAAACAAAGATAGTTGCCATTGCGCAATCCCGCCGTCAGCAACTCCTGTTCGGCAAGCGTGGGAGTTGGTTTCTCCATGACCCTCTTCACTTCAAACAACCGATCAAATTCAGGAATTCGCACTCCACCAACCGTACCAAAATAAGGCAACTGGGATTCTCGCGTTTCCTGTACCGCTGAGATGCTACAACCTTGTTGAGACGCAACCTCGCAAAGCTGTGCAGCACACCTCTTCGATCCCCTACTGTAACACAAGTGATCTCCCACCATGTGAAGAAAAGGCTCGTTCCCAACGAAATCCCTGCAACTGAGAATCGCTTGGCCATACCCCGGACCGTAATCGCCTTGGGTTACCAAGACCAAACGATCCCTGTAACTGCCGGCAGCATCAATACATGCACCTTGAGATTCCGGATCAATGACAAATGCAATCGAGTCAATCGATGCGGAATCGATCTCTTCAATGATCATTTCCAAGACGGTCTTATCCCGCCCGTCTCTGTCTACCAATTTCTGTAATAACAGGTCTCCCTGCCCCACACCGGCTGCGGTTACCACCGCTTTTCTTATTTTCATCTTCCGACCTACTTGATCAAACTTTCCTTATCTGCATCGCAATATCTATCATGTCTGTTAACATCATCTCTAAATTAGTCCGAACCCTCCAGTCTGGATAGTCTCGTTCCAGCTTTCTGCAATCGGAGATGTAGCAAATGTGATCCCCCACCCGGTTTTGCTCGCTCAATCGATACTCGACCTGACGACCAATGAGCTTTTCGATCATCTCGATGCATTCGAGCACCGAGGCGGAATTTTGACGCCCGCCTCCAATGTTATACACCTCCCCAGGTCGGGGTTTGCGCGAATAAGCTTCCAAGGCTCGTACCACATCCTTGCTGTCGATCTGATCCCGAACCTGCTTGCCTCGATACCCAAAAATCGTATAAGGCTTTCCGTGCACAGCCACGTGCACCAAATAGGAGAGGAACCCATGCAATTCAACTCCCGAATGCGCACGACCTGTCAAACAACCCCCTCGAAATACACCTACCTTGAGCCCATAATACTTGCCGTACTCCTGGGCCGTCACGTCGGCTGCTGTCTTCGAGGCCCCAAAGACTGAATGCAGCGTTCGGTCGATCCGACAAGTCTCATCGATGCCATGGTAATCCTCGGGCCTCGCGTAATCGAATCGAGTGGCGTGTTCAACCAAAGGAAGCTCGTTGGGTGAATCCCCATACACCTTGTTCGTACTCATGTGGCATACAACCGCATGCTCGGCATGCCGGCGGACACCCTCGAGGATATTCAATGTCCCCACGGCGTTGACATCAAAATCTACCAACGGAATCTCCCGGGCCTTATCATGCGACGGCTGCGCTGCACAATGGATCACCAACTCCGGCTTGTGCCGCCCAATCAAGTCAAATATCGCCTCGCGATCCCGAATGTCGATCGCATGACTTTCAAAACGCCGGGTCTGCGACAAGAGCAGTTCCAAATTCCAACGAGTACTTCCCTGTGCCCCGAAAAAGACTTGACGCA
>JBJTAQ010000152.1:0-10414 GCA_046090945.1 Pirellula sp. | reverse complement strand
GCTTGAACATGCCGCCTGTGCGTTTGAACGTTCCATCCGAGACGCTCAGTAATTACCCCCAAAGAGGTCTCTCAGGAGGATCCATGGACGCCGATCAATGGAAACTAGCGAGCCTGCAAGCCATCGAGCACCTGAGCAAGCTCGGCGTGCGGTACTTGCCCAAGCCCCATTCGAACTTGCAAGAAGTCCTAGAGGATTGGAGCTCGGTCGCTTGGCCATCAGCGTCCAACAAATCCGCACCTTCGACCGCTCCGATATCGAGACCTAACCCCTCGCAAGCTTCAGCACCAAGGCCGCTGTAGGCTCCCATCGTTGAGCATCCCGGCGTTGAGTCTCGAGTCGTTCCGCCGAGTCCGGTCTCGAAAAAGCCTACTTGGCCGCCGGTAGAATCCCCTTGGACTACTCCTGCGAAAAATCCATCTGAGCGAACAGAGGCTATGGCAGGTCTCAAGCTCAGGGTTGAGGCTTGTCGTCGATGCAGCGATCTAGCTTGCCAGCGTCAGCAAACGGTCTTTGGGGTCGGACCGGAGACGACTCGGTTCGTGATGATTGGTGAGGCGCCGGGTGCCGAAGAGGATCGTATGGGTGAACCCTTTGTTGGGCCTGCCGGTCAACTGCTTGACAAGATCCTCGTGGCTACTGGGATCCCTCGCGATCAGGTCTACATACTCAATACGCTTAAATGCCGTCCGCCGAACAATCGTGTACCGAGCGAGTCAGAGTTAGAAAACTGTCGCGAGTACTTTGAGGCACAGCTTGAGATTCTGCAGCCCGAGTACATCATCTGCTGGGGGGCGACTGCAGTCCGGGCTGTGCTTGGGACGACCGAGCCGGTAGGGCGACTTCGGGGTCGATTCCATTGGTACAAGAAGGCCAAGGTCGTTGTGACCTATCACCCCTCTTACCTACTTAGGGCACCGGAGGCCAAGAAGCTTACATGGGAGGACATGAAGATGCTCATGCGAGAACTTGGGACGCTAAAGACTTGAGCCGGGCGATGCAGTTGTTTTTTGGGAAAAGCAGCATCGAGTACTCGCGAGAACTCAGCACGTGGGCTTCATGCGCTCGGCGTTGTGCTGAGTAAAGTTGCATTTGGTGCGATTGTATGACTGGGTAGATCGCTTGGCGAATCTGTTTTTTGAGTTCGACCATTTGGCGATGCCAAATTTTCTTTTGACCCCGCGGGGGAATGGAGTCAAGAAGCCTCGCATGCTCTGTGGCGAGTTCCTGATGGAAGGGATCGTCGAGGGTCAGGAATTTTTGAGGAGCCGATCGAATTGCGCGAAATTGTTGGTTTAGTTCGTTCATTTCCGACTGGGTTGCTTCAAATGCTCCTCGCAGTGGTTCTGGGAGAGGGAGTTGTAGAGTTGCTGTCGCGATGGTGTAAGAGGGTGGTTCGATCCTCAGAAGTTTGCGGATGATATCGTCGGTGAGTCGGTCGTAGATCCCCCCTCCGATCCCGTGCACAAATCCATCGGCTAGAAAGCACCGAAGAAAGAGGGTTGTGATCAGAGCTCGTGGACGAAGGCAGATCTGGCGATCCGGTGGTTCTTGGCGGATTGCTTGAAGCAGTGCGCCGGGCCGGGACTCGATGCGAGTGGTCCAAGCGAATTGATCGGGGCGGGCACCCGAACCGAGTTCCCAGCAAGCTTTTTCGGTTCGCAGCCAGAGTCGATTTCTGGCCTGATCGCTGGGTCGGTAAAGCCACAGCGGCAGTTCCAACCAATCCGAGTTTTTTGAAAGATGGGCTACGGGTTGTCCTGGATTGGTGATCTTTTCCCTGGCTCGATAGTCGTCCAAGGATGCGTTGTAGATTTCAAGGAGCTCGGGCGCATGCGTGAAGCAATACTCGACGAACTCGCACCAGGCTTGGGTTTGGCAAACGAGGCTCATCGGCAGATCGAGATTCTCTAATCCCGCTTGTATTTCCAGTCGATGGCGAGCTTGGGAGATCGCTCTTGCGGCGTCGATGGATCGATCCGAATCGGGCATGGATTCGAAGAATTCCCTAGCCATCGGGCGCTCGAGTCCGAGGGATTCGGCCGAGGCCTCCATTTGACGAATAGACGATTCTATGCGATCGCTGGCGATTCGGTACTGGTGCCAAGGCAATGGGTTGGGATGTTTCAATCGATGCGAATCGTCTATGGGTAACAGGCATGGGGTTACAGCGAGGTGGCCGGAGTTCTGATGGCCGCGGGACGGAATTTTGATCGATAGAGATTTGGGCAGATCGTGATCGATAATCACATGCAGACCCCTGGCAGGCGCTTGCTCTTGGAGTTTTTTAACCAATGCGTCGATGAGAAAGTTTTTGTACCAAACTCCTGGGTGAAAGGCTTCGGGTTGATGCCCACCGACAACCCAGAGCATCGATGGATCGATCGATGGTTTTCGGGTATAGCTTTGGGTGTAGTCGATGGCGGCCGAGGCGACTTGCTGGCGAGCGCGTTGTCGAAGATTGACGATCCACTCAGGAACGCCGTCCGAGAGCCAGAGGTCTCGGTTTTTGAGTACCTGAAAGCACAACTCTTGGTGATCTGGGATACACAGATCTTGGTTATCGCTGCGCGGGGCGCGAACGACCGGAGATGTCACAGGCAGCACTCGATGCCGCAACCGGCCGGATAGATTTCCGGGATTTCGAAGCCGCGTGCCTGCATAGCGGTGATGCTTTCGTCGATGATTTGATTGTAGTGTTTGAGACGAATTCCGCCGTCATCGAGTGCCCCCCCGAAGGACCTTGCCAAATCGAGGTAGATCAGCGGCACTGGGACTTCGAGAATCTTCATGCCGAGCATTGCGGCTTGGGCCCAAAGCTCTAGCGGCATCGCGTATCCATCGACGGTGATGCGCAATTGTTCCAGAGCGCTGACGCGGTAGGCTTTGAATCCGCAGAAGGCGTCGGTCAGGTTCCAGCCGAACAGATCGTTCAGGCGTTTGGTGATCGTTCGGTTGATGTGCAATCTCTCTGGGGGTGGAGGTAGCGAGTCGCCATCGAAGACCTTCAGGTACCTGGATCCCGATACGATGTCGGCCTTTTGGCAAGCTTCGACGAACATGGGGATACGTTGCGGTTGGTGCTGGCCGTCGCAATCGAGGGTGACAAGTACGTCAAAACCCTCTTCGATGGCATAATCGAAAGCGGTTCTCAGGGCGGCCCCGTACCCTCGATTTTGGCCGTGATGGATGACGGTGATATCTTTTCGATTCCGCAACAATTCGGTGGTTCCGTCTTTGGAACCGTCGTCGATAGCAAGTACCTCGGGTGCAAATCGCACGACCTCATCGAGCACGCCGTTGACGTGCTTAACTTCGTTGTAAACCGGAATAGCAGCGAGCCATCGAGACATAGGATTTACCGATCGCAAAGAGGGAGAAACTCGGGGTCATTGTAGATGGCCGGAAACCCGGGTCAACATCGATCAGTCCGATCCGATTGTAGGCAACAAGGGGCTAGGTCCTAGGCAGGCATCGCTCGGACCGATACCGGCGGCTTGTTTGAAGGCTCGATTCAGGTAGGGGTGATCGATCGAGGCCATTTCGGGGAGTTTGGGGAGTTTTAGCCACTGGACGCTTCCATCGCTGAAAAGAACGTTTAGGGCTCGGGATCCGTGGTGCTCGAAATCCTTATCGACCGATTCGGCGTCTAGATCCAGTGGATAGGTGTCACCGATCCAAGCGATTCTCGCGGGGGACTCGATCGAGGGTGTTTGGTACAGTCCATCGACGATCGAACCCATGTGGTACGCGTAATCGCCTCCAGCGAGCATTCGCCAAACAAAGCGTTTGGATTCAGGTGCTTGCAAGAATTGCTGGGAGGTTGGAATGTTTGCAAGCAGGCTGCTTGACGAGTCGTTCGGGCACTGCAACCAGCCTTGGCTTTCCAGGAGCGAGTTGTCTTGCAAGCGTATCGAATAGACACCTGCAAAGGCAAGAGGGCCGCTGAGTTCGATCGCTGGCAATCGATGGGTGGGTTGGAACATCGCAAAGGAGCCGAGAGCCGAACCGAGGTTCCTAAGGTTCTCTGCGCACTCGTGACGTCGGGCCGATTCTCGCCATCGAAAGATCCCTGGCAGGAACAGCGACAGGATGACGATCCCTGCTAGGATGGTTGCAAGGCTATCGAACCAGACGATGCGATTGCTTGGTGTTTGGGCTGCATGATGTTCTGACGCGATATACAGCGATACTACTTCAGACGCTTCGGCGTGCTGAGAGATCGGAGCGTTGGATTCGGATTGGCATTGGCTCGCATCGAGGGTCTGTTGCGATTGCTCGATGATGGCAGCCATCGTCGAATCGATCAAGCGAGTTGGGGGATCGAATTGCGTTTCGAGTTGATCAGAGCTACAGGCGGGTTCCTGCGCGAGTGGTTCAAGCATCGAGCGAAGGTCTCGCAACCGCAGCCGAAGCGATTCGCTGTGAGCCAATAGAAGTTCGATTTGAGCGTTCTCTTGTTCGCACAAGCCGCCCAAGATGTAACCCAAGAGGGTTTCGTCGGAAGGTATTGGCAGTTCACCACTCATGGCGTTCTAGCAGTGTGGGTCGAAGCAGTGTGGGTGATTCGGATCAGGCCAGAGGTGGAAACCTTAGCTGTCTTGTTGCATACGCATCCAGATCTCGTTGAGTTTGCGCATGGCTGTAAAAACTCGGCTTTTGACGGTGCCGACCGGGATATTTAGAATTTCCGCGATATCTGCATACTTGAGACCTTGGTAGAAGGCCAGTTGAATCAGTTGTTGCGTCGGCTCGCTGAGTTGACTGACTGCTTGGCGGACTCTGGCGTTGGTCTCGCTACGCATGGCGATCTCGTCGGGCGAGGGGCCCTGACTCGACAACCGGCTTGCCATGGCTTGTTCGGACTCGGATTGTTGCACGGTCGAATCCAGGCTGGTCATCTGGTGGCGTTTGTTGCGTCTCATGAAGTCGATCGCTTTGTTGCTGGCGATCGCATAGAGCCAGGGCCGAAATCGCTTTCCGGACTCAAACTGATCGATACGCAGATGGACGCTCAAAAATGTACCTTGAAAGACGTCTTCGGCATGCTGAGCGTTTCCTAGGAAGCGTCGGAGGAAGGTGTAAAGCTCGCGCTCATAGCGACGCATGAGCGTTTCGAAATGCTTAGGCTCTCGATCAGCAAGGTAGGCCTCGACGAGCTCTTCGTCGGTAAGTTCAACGGAGCATTCGAACTCAGAAGCGCTCTTAAGCCCTGGAAAATCGAAACCGTTGGGGGCCTCGGTGGCTATTGTTTTACGGGCCGTTGGCATAGGTGTGTGTCGGGCTGGAAGTAAGGGGCAACGGGAAGTATTGGGGGCGGAACGTTAGACTCCGGAGATTGCGATTGAGTTCCCCGCAAGCTTCGTCATGGACATAGTTTATCGGTCGGGGGGGAGATAAGTCAAAGAGCGGAGTTCGGATTTGGTCGATTTGAAAGCATGTGCGGTTTGGGTTTTCCAAAAAACCGGGGGCTAAGGTCTGAGGCTGGCCATCATTCGCGCAAATTCCTTGTCGAGTTTTTCTAGATCCTGCCCAAAGCTTGCCTGAAAATCTGCCAATCGCTGTTTGGGATCCGAGGCGTTACCGGGGGGGCGTTCTTTGAGTTTCCTCATATAGCCCACAAATTCCTTGGGTTTTTTCTTAATCAAGTAGAACGTCAGCCCCCAGGATTCTCCGTAGGCAGCCGTGGCGGTGTCGGCTTGGCGGAACCGCTCGTCTTGGATCAGCAGGTTGGTCAGGGAATCCGACGGGCGGTTTCTGAAGTAGTTGCGAAGCTGTTGCAGGTTGTAGGCGTTGATCCGGCCGGTCCCCGCCCAACCGCTTGAACTGCGTGTGTCTGCGGACTCAAAAAAAGTCGCGATGCCTTCGCTAACCCAAAGGGGATAATCTCCCAGGCGGGTTTGGAGTCCGGTATTGAAGGCGATTTGATGGCAGGCCTCGTGGAGGATCGTTGCGATTTGCCGCTCGGCCTCGGGTCGGGAGAAGATCTCTGCCAGGAGTTCTTCTCGCTGAACTTTTGCCCCGGCCGGCAGTACACCTTCGATTCCCGTTAGGTCGAACGTGGCCAGTCGGTTGGTCGTTTGGGTGTAGTATCCGAAGGTATTTTCGCCACCTTGAAAGTCCCGTTTGGAATACGCGACGTAGTCGTTTTTGTCTTTGAAAATCAGAGCGACCAAGGGAAAGCGGGGGGCCTGAAGTTCGAGTCCTTTTTCTTTCCAGAACCGGACCATGCCCTTGTACATTTTCTCATAAAGACCTGCGTTCCAGCGTGCATAGGTATCCGAGGTGTCGTAGCAGATGACGAAGTGTTCGGTGGTTATCGATTTGGCACCGGCCGGGAGTAATCCGAGGGTTTTAGCTGAAATTTCGGGGGCATCGAGCGGTTTCATCGGCTCGTCTAGCGAGACGATTTTTGCGATCGCTGTGTTGGTGGGGATCGCTATGAGCTGACCGTCTGGGGATTGGACCAGCAGCCCGTACTTGGGGTTTTCGGTGACCAATTCGCCGCGAAGCACCTCTCGCTCGGGGTCATCGAAGGAGATCTCGATGTGCTTTGGACGAGGCTCGTCGGCCGAGGCCATCGGATGCAGGGCGGGGGTTGAACTGAGGACCCCGATCGAAACGGCAACCCCTAGAAGGATCGAGCGAAGGCTCGAATGGTCGGGTTTCATCGGATGTTGGGGCATTCCTGGAGGGACCTTGCGAGAACCTTGTGAAAAGAAGTTTACTCCTGGTCGGACTGTTTTTTAGGTGGCCCGGACTGTTTCCGAAACACCGCGACAATATCCTCGACCGGTACGACGTAGAGTTGGTTGTCGGGTTCAAAATCGACGGGAATAGCGTTTTTGGGATGGAAGATGATTTTATCGTATTGACGCAGAGGCATGTCTGGGTCGTGCTCGACTTGGCGGCTAATGGTGACGATTCTGCCGGTAATCGTGGGGATTTCAGCGGCATCCGGTAAGGCGATTCCTCCCTTCGTCTGCCGCTTGGGCTCATCCTTGAGTACCAGGACTCTGGCTCCGACTGGCTCGATGGTTTCAAAGGTGTTTTTCTTGGTCATCTCGGCTGATGTTTCCAAAACAGGGTCGATGGTGCAGGCTTGCTACTGCCCTCTATTATGGTGTGAAGTATGGCGGGACATACAAGGCCGAAGCTGGAAAGTTCAGTTTTTTTGGACTTGCAACTCGCTGTAAAATCGTCATACTCCGGGGCCCGAAAGGGAGATAAATAGAAGCTTTTTCGTCGGCGTTGGCTCGGCAGGGACGATTGTGCGTTCCCCCCGGGTGCCGCGGTAACGGGTTTGGTATAGCGATGATTGAGACGATTGAAGTCAAAAAGCGAGACACCAAGGGATCGCGAGCGATGATCAAGATTCGCCAGAGCGGATCGATTCCTGCGATTCTTTACGGGCATGGTGAAGAGAATATCTGCCTGAGCGTATCGCTCGACACGGTGAACAATTTGATCAAGCACGGGACGAAACTGGTCAACCTCCGAGGGGACATCAGCGACACCGCACTGCTTCGATCCGTCCAGTGGAGTTCGATGGGCGATTACATCATTCACGTCGACTTTGCTCGTGTCTCTCAAACCGAGACAGTGGTCGTCACCGTCCCGGTGCACCTCCACGGCGAAGCCCCTGGAGCGATGTCCTCGGCGGGCCAATTGCGGTTCGTAGCCCATGAGATCTCGATCCGATGCCCTGCAGTTAAAATTCCTGAGTTTGTGACCTGTGACATCAGCCACCTGCAATTGGGGCAAGCTGTCCACGTCAACGAGTTGAAGCTCCCCGAAGGTGTCAGTCCTGTGACCCCCGGCGCGATGGTCGTTGCGCAGGTTGTGGTGGCCGCTGGAACTGACGTTGAGGCCTCGATGCCAACATCCGCCGAACCGGAGTTGATCCGCAAAGAGAAACCGACTGAAGCAGGAGCCTAATGTCCAACCTGCCGGCCAAGTTCGAGGCGAGCCAATCGGTAGCCCCAAAACTGGTGGTCGGACTGGGCAACCCCGGCACCAAATACGAACAGACGCGACATAACATCGGATTTGATTGCTTGCACAAGCTGCATGCAGTGATGGGTTCAGTCCCAGTTCAGTCCAAGTTCGAGTCGCAATTGACAAAAGGTCGACTCGGAACCCATGATGTGGTTCTGGTTTGGCCGATGACTTACATGAATTGCAGTGGACGCGCGGTGGCTCAAGTCGCCCGCTTCTACAAGATTCCTACAGATCAGATCCTCGTGGTGTGCGACGACCTCAGCCTGCCACTTGGAAAGTTGCGGTTGCGAAAAAGTGGTTCAAGCGGCGGACAAAAAGGACTCGAAGACGTCCTGAAAGCCCTGGGAACACAAGACGTTCCGCGACTCCGCATCGGTATCGATGCAACCCCAGAGAACCGCCAGACCGTCGACTATGTGTTGAGCAAGTTCTCGAAGCAGGAGCGAGAGGTCGTCGATGCGTCGCTGCAGCGAGCCCTGGAGGCAATCCAGTGCTGGCTCAGCCAAGGGATCCTCGAGGCGATGAATCGTTTCAACGCCTCGAAATAACTCGAAATAAGTCGTCCAATAGACTAAACATCCGAAGACATAGAGTTTCAGAAAACAACTTCAAAAAACAAACGTTAGTCCCAACTCAGGAGCAGTTACGTTGGCCAGTGCATCTTACGAATGTCTTTTCTTGTTCGACAGCAACCACTATGCCCGAGATCCCGGTGGAGTTGCAAGCCGAGTTCAGTCCATGATCACCGATTTGGGTGGTGAAATCCTAGTGAGCCGACTCTGGGCAGAACAGCGACTGGCGTATCCCATCAAAGGCCATTCCAAAGGAACCTATTGGCTGGCCATCTTCAACCTCGATACGCTGAAGCTCAAGGAACTTAATCGGGCCTGCCAACTCAACGACAGCCTCCTGCGTCACCTGTTCACTCGGCTCGATGCCCGGTTGGTCGATGCCCTGGTCGCTCACGCACAGGAGAAGGTGGTCGTTCCAATCGACCAGATCGAACGAACCGCAGCGGCCGCCACCGTCGGAACCGATGATGAGGAAGAAGGCGAAGGGGACGAAGAGTAAAAACGCTGTCTTTTCGGCTGCCTGGGTTGCCGACCCCAAAAAATTCGAGCCAAATCCAACCGTTGTCACCCCTTAATCAGTAAAATTCAAGGGCACACTCGAAATCGGACTTTCTCCCCAAGGAGTATGGATGATGGCTAGCTACAATCGTGTTATTTTGATCGGGAACTTGGTCCGGGATATCGAAGTCCGGCATACTTCCAACACCCAAATGGCGGTCTGCCAGAACGCCATCGCCGTGAATGACCGTCGAAAAAACGCCGCTGGAGATTGGATTGAAGAGACCTCCTTCGTCGATGTAACCTTCTTCGGAAAAACTGCGGAACTCGTCGGCCAATTTCTCACCAAAGGTTCTCCTGTCTTCGTCGAAGGAAAGCTCAAGCAGGACACGTGGGAAAAAGACGGTCAAAAACGCTCCAAACTTTACGTGATCGTCGACCGAATGCAATTTATCGGCGGGAAATCCGAAGGTCCTCGTTCCGAGGGAGGCTCGAAGTCACCGGCTGCAAACCGGTTTTCCGATCCTAACGGATATAGCGGATCGCCTGAAGCCGTCCATCACCCGGAAATTCACGAAGAACCGGTGTACAACGACGGAGAAATGCCCTTCTAAAAACCCTTTTTTGTCGCTATAACACTGGGCCCTTCGGACCCGAAAGTGGGCCTTTCAACTCCGTTGAGAGGATTCTGTTACTGGCTTGACTCCCTGCATCTATCATGACAACTCCATCGAAAACGACTCGAAAAAAACGAGCCCCTCAGTTCCCAAGGCTCCCGAAAGGTCCCAATGGTGGCATCCAATTGATGCTCATCCAAAACGTTCAACACCTTGGGAAAGCAGGAGAGATCGTTGAGGTCAAGCCTGGGCACGCCAACAACTATCTGCTCCCTGAAGGCTTGGCGATTGTTTCAAACGAGCATCACAAGCGGATGGTTGAAAAGCACAAGGAGAAGCTCGCCGCAATTGAGAAGCAGCGATTGGTTTCCTTGAAAGCGCTGGCAGACCAAGTCGGCAAGCAGTCGATCAACGTCGAGGCCAAGGCGAATGAAGAGGGGCACCTATACGGTAGCGTTGGAACCCCCGAGATCGTCGCAGCTCTCAAGGCCAATGGAGTGGCGATCACGCCGGATCAAGTCAAACTCGACGGGGTGATTAAGGAACTTGGACTCTACACCGTTCGAGTTCAGTTTCACCCGGAGATCTTGACCGATCTGAAGGTTTGGGTACCCCCTCTTTTTGAGAGCACGCACACGCTCCAAACGCACATTGGTTAAACATATGCACGAACTGCCAGGACATTTGACACATATATTTCGTTGTCATTCCCCATCAGCCTCATAA
>JBJTAQ010000151.1:0-4830 GCA_046090945.1 Pirellula sp. | reverse complement strand
ACCGCGATGACCGCGCTGGGTACAAACATGACCTCCTTGTTCGATGACGCTACCACCAAGCTTCCTGGCTAGGTTTCGGTAGCTTCTTTGTTCGAGGGAAACGAGAAGGGGTGTTCGGTCTGTGTGTGAGCTGAACACCCCTTTTTCATTTCTGTTTTTAGCCAAGTGTATTTCAACCTGGAAATCTATTATTCAACTGCATTCCAACCCATCGACCAAAGCAGTTGCAATTGAGCGCGATTGTAGTCGGATATCGTCTTAGAGTAAGTCCGTTCGCTGGATTCGAAAGCTTGTGCCGATTGTAGTACTTCAATCGGCAATCCTTTTCCCTGTCGAATCCTTTCCAAGTTTTTCTCGTAGGACTCACTCGCCGAAGCAACTGCAGATTCGCAGACATCGATCTGCTCGCGCCTAACGAGCACCTGGACCCGTGATTCACTCACCTCTTGTGCAACCTGGTCCATCACCCGGAGTTTAGCGTACATCGCTTGCTGAATCTGCGCCTGCCTCTCTCGTTTGGCAGCTTGCTCTCCAAAACCCAAGTTTCGTATCTCCCAAGTCATCAATGCATCGACATCGTATCGACCTCCCCAATCCCCAAAGCTGTTTCCGAGCCCTCCTCCAAATCCTCCCGTGCTGAAACCAAGCAATACACTTGGGACAAAGGGCGCCGATTTTTCCCTCTGATACGCCTCGCTTGCCGCAGACACCAACGCCTGCGATTCGGCCAGTTCGGGTCTACGAAGCAACCCGCAAAGAACCTGGTCCTCTTCCGGCATGAGTACGTCGGACATTTCCAATGGTACTACCATCGCGTCCTGAGGAACCAATTCGGTAGTGGTTGGTATACTCAATACCCGAGACAGCCTCGTCGATGCCGATAACTTTCGCTCCTTGGCCCCAAGCAGTCGAACATTGACTAACGACAACTCGGTGTGCATCCGCTGCGCGTCGGAATCCAATCCACTTCCTACCTCTGCGAAGTCCTGAGTGATTTTGGCCAAGTCTTCCAGTCGCGAGTGCGACTCCTCGATGATACGCTCGTCCTGATACGCATCCAAAAGATCGATATAAGCTAATCCTGCTGCAAGCATCTGCTGATTCTCAGCAGCCTGGGCAGCATGCTCACGCGCCCAAGCATTCCTTTGTGCCACCTTGGGAAGAAAAATAGCATCTGCGAGATGAAACTGGGCGACCAAACCAGGACGTGGCGTGGTACCCGCAGCGATGGCCCCGGCACCTAAGCCCGCTTGGAATGAGTTGCTGTTGATGTCGACGATCGATCCGTTGATCGCTTGATAATTCCCATCATGTCGATGGTAGTTGAAGCCGGCTTGGATCGAAGGTAACCATAACTGTTCAGCGCGCTCAAGCTGTGCGTAAGCCTCTTGGACTCGCCATTGAGCATGTCCAACGACCGGATGCGTCCCACCGATCCGAGCTAGAGCACTCGGTAAGTTGATCGGGACTGATCCAACCGATCCGACCGATCCGACCGATCCGACCGATCCGACCGATCCGACCGATCCAACCGATCCGACCGATCCGACCGATCCGACCGATCCGACCGATCCGACGGTGGCACAGCCACTGAGCAAAGCGCATAGGATCCCCAAACTGATCTCGGCTCGACTCATGATTCGCATCGACACATTTCCTCGCTCTGGAAGCCAATTTCGGCATCCCATCCAGGCAATCTGTAACGCTTGTAAAGGATATTCATGCCGGTCGAGTAATTCATGGATGCTAGCTATTGAGCAAATACGCGAGTTGCGTTTTTATTAGTTAAAATAGAGAAGATGGGCGACCTGTTACCGATTTTTGATGATCCGCCCTTTGTTCGTTCCAGTAGAAAAGCCGTTGCATGCAACTGATCCTTTCGGCGATGCGCCGCCCAGCAACGGTCTTAGTCTTGGCTCTGAGCATCCTGATCGCCTGTTTTCTTGCGATCGGTCCGGCCGTGTTCGCGCAGCTCAAATGGCGGTACCAAGAGGGGCTACCCAAGGGGATGGAAGTTGACATATTCCCGAAGCTCAACTTGCCCGTGATCTACGTATGCCAACCCTACGGTGGTATGGATCCGGCTCAAATGGAGGGTTTCCTGACGAATTACTACGAGTACCACTTCTTGTACATCAGCGGTATTCATCATGTCGAATCGCGCAACGTACAAGGTACGGCGTTGATGAAGCTGTACTTCCATCCCAAGACCGACATGGCTCAAGCGATGGCCGAGACGATCAATTACGTGAACCGTTCGCAAGCGTTTATGCCACCCGGGACCGTATCACCATTCGTGATGCGTTTTGATACCGGTAGCGTGCCAGTTGGTTATTTGGTTCTTTCGAGTGACACTCGGAGTATCTCTGAAATCCAAGACCTCGCCTTGTTTCGCGTTCGTCCGATGTTCTCGAATTTGCCTGGGGTATCGGCACCGCCCCCTTTCGGTGGATCTGCCAGATCGATCGTAATCAGTGTCGATCCGAAAAAGCTTCAATCCCATAGCATGTCCCCGGACGAGATCATCACGGCGCTTACCAAAGGCAATACGCTGAGCCCGTCGGGAAACCTACCGCTCGGGGAGGTCTATCCAATCGTACCTATCAATTCTGTGGTCAAGGATCCACAACAACTTGCGTCGATTCCTATCCGAACCGGAGAGCATCCTGTTTACATTCGGGACATAGGATCGATCAGTGATTCGGCTGATGCTCCAGCGGGATATGCTTTGGTCAATGGACGTCGTGCCGTATACATTCTTGCGAATAAGCGTGCGGACGCTTCGACTCTGAGTGTGATCCAACAAATCAAAAGTGCTATTCCTAAAATGAAGGAGGCTCTAGGTGCGGATGGGGAGGGAATCGATGTTCGTTTTGAATTCGATCAATCAACCTTTGTCACTCGAGCCGTCCGCAGTGTGGTCTTCGAAGGGACTCTAGGAGCAGCACTCGTCGGCTTGATGATCCTGCTGTTTCTTCGCGACTGGCGTAGTGCTTTAGTGGTTGTTTTGAATATTCCGTTGGCTATCGCCTGTTCGATCGTTGCGCTTTGGCTTACTGGTCAAACAATCAACCTGATGACGCTAGGTGGTTTGGCTCTAGCGATCGGGATCTTAGTCGATGAAGCGACTGTTTCGATCGAAAATATACATGCTCAGTTGCAAAAGGGATTGCCGCTGGCTCGCGCGGTGCAAGTCGGTTCGCTAGAGACGGTTGTCCCTCGTCTGCTGGCGATGCTGTGCATCTTGGCGGTTTTTGTCTCTTCGCTGTTTATGCAGGGCGCTGCTCGTGGTATGTTCGTCCCACTGTCGCTGGCTGTGGGTTTTGCGATGATCGCTTCGTATATTCTATCAAGCACACTGGTTCCCGTGTTGGCTGTTTGGCTCCTGCGTCCTTTGCACGAGCATGCGTCTTCAGCAAGCCCTCCACCCGCATCAGGTTGGTTGGAGCGTTTGACATCCTTATACGAATCGAACTTGACGAAACTCATCCAAGCTCGCTGGGTGCTCGTACCTACCTACCTTCTTGGTTGCGGGCTTGTGATTTGGATGGTGGCACCAAGGTTGGGACAGAGCATCTTCCCGGTCGTCGATGCCGGTCAGTTTCGTCTGCGTATGCGGGGTCCTGATGGCACGCATATTGAAAAGTCCGAGGCGATTGCCAAGCAGGCACTCGAAATCATCGGGGAAGAACTCGGTAAAGAGAACATCTCTTTAACGCTTGGTTACGTGGGAATGATTCACTCGAACTTTCCGGTCAACGCGGTCTATCAATGGTCTAGAGGGCCTGAAGAAGCCATTCTTTATGTAGATCTGAAAAAGGGTTACACGATCACTGACGAAGCGATTAAGGAACGGCTCCGCAAACGCTTGGCTCAGGAATTGCCCGACGTACGCTTCTCTTTTGAACCGTCGGACATTGTCAACGAAGTCATGAGTTTTGGATCTCCAGCGCCGATCGAGGTTGTTGTCAGCGGTACGGACTTTGCCAAGAACCGTGAGTTCGTCTCCAAGCTTCGGCAGGTTCTCATGCAGGTGCCATCCCTGCGGGATCTGCAGTTAGGGCAATCGATGGACTATCCGACCATCCAAGTTAATGTCGATCGGGAAAAAGCTGGTCTGGCCGGGATATTGCCGGTGGATGTCTCCCGAGCGCTCGTTACTGCAACCTCGTCGAGTCGTTTCGTAGTACCCAACTATTGGGCGGACCCCAAGAGCGGGATCGCTTATCAGGTTCAAGTGGAGATTCCACGGTCGGTGGTTCGCTCCGTTTATGGGGTCGAGTCGGTCGCCTCAACAGAACAACTCGGTCGGATCCCATTAAAAAAGACTGGCGACCGACAGGTGCTGATCAGGGATGTGGCCAGCATTGAACCCGGTACGATGCCTGGACAGTACGACCGCTACAACATGAAGCGGCAAGTAACCTTGACGGCGAATATGGTGGGCAAAGATTTAGGCAGGACCGCCCGGGAGGTTCGATCCGCGATCGCTTTGGCTGGAGAGCCGCCCTCGGGCAGTACGATCGAGTTGCGTGGCCAGATTCCACCGATGCAGCAGATGCAATCGGGGTTGTCGATTGGATTGGTGTTGGCAATTACCGCGGTGCTATTGCTCTTAACGGCCAGTTTTCAATCGTTGAAACTAGCGTTGGTCGCTGTTTCAACGCTACCTGCGGTGTTAGCGGGTATTTTGCTAGTCTTGTATTGGACCGGAACAACCATCAACATCCAATCCTTTATCGGAGCCATCATGGCCATGGGTGTTGCCATGGCCAATGCAATTCTGTTGGTGGATTTCTCCGAGAAAAGAAGACACGAGTTAGGGGATGT
>JBJTAQ010000150.1:0-6137 GCA_046090945.1 Pirellula sp. | reverse complement strand
GGGGCTCGAAACGTGAAAGTTCGTCAGAACATAACCATCGGGAGAGATACACACACCGCTCCCACCACCTTGGCTATCGGTCCCAAAGACGCCTACCGTAGCCATCGATGCACGCTGCATCGCATCGATGCGACGCTGCTGTGCCGCTAGGACTTCGGCCGCCGGGCTCGGAGCCTGAGCCAAGCAACTACTTGCCAAAGAGGAAACCGCAACTAGACGCAAAACTCCATGGAGAAAGATACTTCGAATAACCGTTTGACTTCCCAATGGATCGATTCCAGATCTCATAGTGTTTTGGCCGTTATTTCCTCGCCTTGAACCCTAAGAATCAACTCCGCCTATTGTAGCGACTGGCTGAAAAAAAGCGAAACCCGGCGGTTCGCCGGGTTTCGCTCAAAAGTTTGACATCTGCGGGACGAGCCAGGGACCTAGATGGTCATGGCTAGTAAGTCAGCCTCAGCGAATTCAGAGCTACACCTGTTCCTCATCGATACGCAGCGGTCGATAGCCACCGATTCCGTTGTAATAGAACAGGAGCCCAAGGTAGATCAGTGCCATGGTTGCAGGAATAAAGGAATCGACGAACAAGGTCGTGCGATCCCCTCTCTCGCTTGCTGTAACGAGTTTGCTCTGTTCTACAGTACGACTCGCCGCCGGCACCTTGCGCGCATCCTCGGTTGCAGTACCATCGAGTCCATAGACTGCGGTTGCCGGAATGTTCAGGAATGTACTTGGCGATTTCGCTTTGTATTGCTCGGCTAATTGGGCATCGAAATTTC
Source organism: Pirellula sp. (assembly GCA_046090945.1). Lineage (GTDB taxonomy): Bacteria > Planctomycetota > Planctomycetia > Pirellulales > Pirellulaceae > JBKCUI01. The sequence goes on along the minus strand of JBJTAQ010000150.1, from coordinate 5,358 downwards.
GAAGCTCCTCTCCGGCAAAACGGTCCTTGCAGTAACCCAACCCTGGACCACCGATCAAACCGGCCGAAAGCATTCCGATACCGCCCATGATGGACATCGCGACCGCCCCAGATTTGGGATAACGGTCCCCGACGACAGCAAGCATGGTTGGCCAGAAGAACGTTTTACCAACTGCGTAAATTCCAAGGGCAACGAGCGCCATGGCAAAGGATGTCATTCCACTGGCCAAATTCAGTCCGATGCAAGCGATGATCGAGCAGACCAATAACAATGCAATCGGCTTGAGCTTAAGCGTGCTTTCGATCCAATGGGCGCAGAATCGCAACCCGAACATGATGGCCGAAGTCCAGAGGAAAAGGTATTTGCCTTGCTCCGATGTGAACAGATTACCCGTGATGTTCTGAATCCATGAGTCGGTTCCGAGTTCAACCGATCCTACCAATGCATGGGTCAAGAATAGAATGAAAAGAATCACAGAACCCATCGAGAACTTGGTGATAACACCCGCAGCGATGAGCAAAGCACCACCGATCAAATAGCCGATGATGTTGGCGCTGCCAGGAAGAGCCCCCTTGAGAATATCGCCAAAGAACAGTGCCAGCAGGTAACAAACGATCAAAGAACCGAGCAGACCGACGGACTTGTACATTTCCGCAAAACTGACACCGGTCGCTGCTGCTTCGGATTTCGGAAAGGGTTGACCGAAAAACATCCATGCGTACAAGGCCGTGGGAATCAGGTACAAGGCGAGTTGGTACTGCCAGGGCCAATTAAGACGGTCGTCCAGAATCCAACCTAAAGCAGAACCGATCACAAGCCCGGCTGGCCAACTCGCATGAAGAATGTTTAGATAGTGAGTCCTGTTGTTCGGGAACACTGTCGCAACCAGCGGATTGGCAACCGCTTCGAGCGTTCCGTTGGCATAGGCGAAAATGAAACTGCCCCAAAAGAGCATCGTGTAAGCATTGCTTGGCCCAGCCGAGAAAGTCACCAATGCCGAAAGGATGTGACCAATCAGAGCAAGGACCACGAGTTTTCCATAACCGATTTTGTCAACGATCACCCCGCCGATGATAATGCCGAAGCAAAAGCCAGAGAGGCCTGCACCAGTAATCGATCCCAATTGCTGGGCATTAAAACTGAACTCACTGGCCCAGTTATCCAAAATGCCTCCGCGAATAGCAAAACCAACACCGGCGGCCAGAATTGCCATAAAGCCTGCCCATAGAAGCCGGTGAGCGTTGGGGAGCAAAGCCCCCGTAGTGTCTGTCGTTGTGCTCATAACGATACGTGTGGTGGAAGGAAATGTGGGTGGGAAACAAACTGTCCAACAGGACCCCGAGAGTCTAATCGCCAGCGGGCGCAATTGCTACCACAGACCCACCATTAATGGCCCATTCTCTGGCATTGCCGACCGACGAGTCGGTGCTTTTCGGGAAATCCGGCAATCCTTGTGCAATCAATAACTTTCCAACGTTCCCTTTGCCAGTCTACCCAGCCACCCAAAACCTCCCATTTCCCCTTGATTTCAATGCTCCACAACAGCTATTGCACTAGGCCCTGCGAGGTCTTTCCAGCCGTCCAAAGCAATCACCATGACAACCGAGCCCAGCGTCCAATCCAAGCCCAACTCGACTACCAGCGCAGATCCTCCGGTCTGTTTTGATGTTCCATGGCTCGCCGGTCAGAAAAGCAAACCCAATCCTCTCCCGAGTCGAGAGCAGTATCAGCAGTTGCGGACCCTAGGACGGCTGCCTCGAAAGAGATCCCGAAAGTTCATCAACATCCTGGCAAGTTTTCTAGGGGTCGGACTGTGCTGCTCAATCGGCTACGGACTAGCGCAATCCGGTTGGTTCAACCTCGAACTGCCTACAGCACCAGTCGCTAAAGACAACACCAACCTTACTCCTGAAGAACAACGGCAAGCCAACGAAACGATCGAAGCCATACTAGCCCTGCAGGAACTCGCAGCGCAATCCGAATCCAACTCAGCGACACAAAAGCGTTGAACCAGCCACAAAGGAATCGTCCATGATGTCCAAGCTATTCTCGAAGTACCAAACAGGACACCTGATTCGTCTGCTCATTTGCGCAGGGTTATTCCTTGGACTCGTTGCCAATACGTCACAAGCTTGGGGGCAATGGAAACTAGAAAAAACTCCTCCGAAACCAACCAAGCCAACGAAACCTATCTCCAAGCCGGCAAACAAGCCGGGTAAGAAGCAAGCCGAGGAGTCTACGCCGGAGCAGGCAAGAATTGCTGAGACCACCGCTGCTAAGACCACCGCTGCGGAGACTCAACCGACAGCAGCGGCCAATGCGACCAAGCCTGCATCGATGCGTGTGATCGAAAAAGACAATCAACGCTTCGTGCACGTGCCGCGGGCTACGGTACGATGCGGCCCAGGGACCGATTACTACCCCACGAGTGTTCTATCGAAAGGAACGGTCGTCGAAGTCTACGTGGAAACCGACGATGGATGGTCGGGGATTCGACCTCCCTCGGGTAGTCATAACTGGGTCCAAGCCGATGCGTTGTACCTGATGCCAGGTGCCCGGGTGGCTGAGGTTTCCCAGGAAAATGTCCCTGCCTGGGTCGGCTCGGATGCCGTCAAGAGCGACAAACTTCTCTTCCAAACCGAGTTGTCCAAAACGCAAACCGTCGCCATCCTCGGAGAAGCCTATCGTGGACAAGGAGTCGATCAAAAACTCTGGTTTAAAATCTCGCCTCCTCAAGGGGAATTTCGATGGGTCAAGTCCTCGATGATCGGAACAACCCCGGTCGAAAAAGAGCCTGAGACTCAACAGATCGCAAAGTCCCCGACCAATGTGAAGACGAAAGATCAGCAAGTCGTACCGGCCAACTTCCAAGAACCGGAAGATTCGAAGCTTGCCTGGAGCGATGAAGCAGAGCAGACGCAGAAGGTCCAAGAACAGATCCGACGCGAACAAAGCCAAGCTCAAGCGTCGATCTTGTCAAAGAACCCCAACACGACCAAGCCTAGAAAGCCACAAGCAGATTCCTCAAGTCCTCAGTTTCAAAGCGGTCATCGAGGGATGAACCGCCCCGAAAATCGCAGCGCAAGTCGCACCCCTGATCGCGTTGAGTCCCCAGCAGGAAATCCAAATACGCCCCAAGCCGTTGATCCCTGGCAGTTGATCCATCAACGGCAGGTAGGACCCCGAGAGACCAATTCGATGAATCACGTCTTGGGAATCTTTGGCCTGAGTTTGGTCGATCCAAATACGATCCAAGGTCATCCTCAGCAGGGACGAACACCATCGCACAGGCCTCCGAATGCCGCTTCTGCCAATGCTGCATCGATGCCAGCAGGTCGATCGTTTTTGGGATTTGGGAACGCGACTCAAACCGACCTTGCCGCGACATCAGCAGGGCTTGAGAATTTGCCGAGACCCTCTGGTCGTTATTCGCCGCGTCGATACTCGGATTTCGATGCATCGCCGACAGAGAGTTTTGCGGATCGACCAAGTCCTTTGATGCCCGAGGTAGAATCCGGCGTATCGACGGCATCGTTCGCGCCCTACGCTTATGGTACTCCCATCGATGCTTATTCTCAGAGTGCCTCCGACGGCCGAGGCCAGCAGGACTTGGAGTCCTTTCAGACGCCGCAACTCCAAGACGCTCTGACTCAGTTGTCGGTGATCGTATCTCGACCTGCCGAGCAATGGAATCTAGCTCCTTTGCGGGATTCGGCCAAGATGTGGATCGAGAGGGGCGAGACACCTTTGGTGAGTGGCGAAGCTAGGCTGCTGCTCGATCGCATCGAGCGCTTTGAATCGGTACGACAGAGATCCTCGATGACACCACTGCCCGCACCGACCAATTATTCGGATGCGGTACCCTTGCGAACCCCTTCGTCGGATTCGGAGATGTCAGGTTGGTTGGTTGCCGTGCACACCTCTCTGCCGGGCCAACCGGAGTTCGCGCTGACCGACGATCTCGGAAACGTGAAAGCCTACGTGCGTCCTACGACCGGGCTGAATCTGCGTCGGTACGTTCAGCAGCCGGTGACCGTCTTCGGACCTCAAGGTTTCCTGCCCAATCTCAACGCCAAACAGGTCGTCGCCGATCGCGTGGTACGGCTGCGATAAAGCCTTGATAGTTTCGATTCGATTTTTTTTGAGACATACAGCTTACTTTCCGGTGCGGTGCTGTGGATGAAGATCGATGCCGAGTCGTAGTAACTGCCAAAACTGCGTCCAGGTTCAACGAACCAATCGTCTGATCCCTAATTCCGCCAAAGCTCCGATCGAGATTCCCAGGGAATAACAAACCAGATCGGTCCACAAAAATCCAAACCCTAGTACCAACCCACCAAGTGTGGTCCGGCGGATCGAGTCGATCCACGGAGCGTGGTAGAGTTGACTGATCTCCACCAGAAACGCCAGAGCTAGTCCAATCGTCGCCCTAACCAGGACCGGCCATCTTGTCATTAGCGTGCTGATCGCCAAAAAAAGCACTAGCGACCAGAGTGTGTCGCCGGCGTAATCAGCCAACAAGGAGGGCAAATATTCACGATATCTGCGTGATGCGAGTCCAGCAATGATCGCAACTGCGGCGGCAATGACCCAAACGATGCGAGTCTTTAGAAGGTCTGCTCGGAATGGCAAGGTTTCGATTTGCGGGCTCATGGATGATGCATTTGGGATTCGAGAAGAACGTGATTGCTGCATAAAAAAATCGTTATATCGTACCGGTTGTAAATAATTCCTCAGTCCTCGCGCATCATCTATATAGGCCAAGCGAGTCGATCGACTCGACCACTTGGGTTTTTCCTGCAAATTGTCGCAGATGGTGACGCACGAATGGCTTCGAGCACCCGTCCTATTCCAGAAGGACTCGCGCGGCTGAAACTCAGCCAACTTTTGACGTTCAACAGCCAAATCGCTAAGCTTGTGGCCGCCGGCGTGCCAATCCGATTCCCAGGTGCTCCAGTCTCTGTAGCCGATTGGCTTGACGGGATGAACAAGCGGGTAGCGTTAAGTGCTGAGCAAGGGAATTCAGCAGGCGTTGCGATCGGTAGCGATCCTGCTGCCAATCCAGCTTACCTTTCAGCCCTTTTAGCTTGGCTCGAAACGCCCCAGGGGTCTGGCGACTCGAACCTCGATTCCGACGCCAACGCTTCGCTCGCCGTTTTCGAGCCTTGGGTTCAATCCGGGGTCGAAGGGACGCGGCAACTGAACAAATCGGCAGTGTACGCCTTTTGGCTATGGATTCTTTGTCTGATGGCCTCCTTGGTGCTGTTGCATTCGGCTTGGGTGATGGTCCCCAAGCTTCGGCAATTCTATGAGAATTCAGGACTTGAAATCGGGTTCGGTTTCCGTTGCTTGGATTGG
>JBJTAQ010000149.1:0-4082 GCA_046090945.1 Pirellula sp. | reverse complement strand
GCGTTGAGTCCTGGCCCCAGCCTGAAGTAGAAACAAATTCGAAATTGACTCCGCCGGTACTGCCTCCGACCCCTAGCTCGGTTTTTACCTCGTCGGGTAAGAATGTTGCCTGTTGGTCTTGGCCTAGACCGAGCTCGGCTTGAAACTTGTTCCCTGCGTCGATGACCACATTTCCGTTCGCATTGCGTCCGGTGGTGATGACGCTTAAGTAGCCTTTGGTGGAATCCCTCCCCGAGCGCAATTCTCTTCGTAACAATACTCTCTCTCTGCCCAGAAAACGCAAAGCATCTAGAGCATTGGACTTGCGGAGTTCGAGACCCGTTTGGTCCAGTTTTGGAAAAGCAGGTTCGAACTCGTGAGTTCACAAGGGGGGAAAGCGAGTGGTTTTGATCGTTACGAGGGATCTATGCCTATTTGCCATGCTTGCTCGGGGTATATCAAGTGACTTTTTGGCTAGATCGGCCTAGAATGCCTCGGAAGACGTTTTTCGAGCAAAACCAGGAGTTCTGCGGTGGTTATCAAAGGCACAGTTCACAACGGAATGATTCGATTTGAAAACTCTGGCCTGCCAGAGGGAACTCAAGTCCTAATCACTCCCGTAGAAAGTCCGTTCGGGAAAACTATGAAAGAGGACAGTTTGGAACAGTTCAAGCAGGAAGTTCATCGTATCGCCTCTTTGGCTTCTGAGAGCGACATCAATGATGGCTTTTCCGGTGCCGATCACGATAAGCTCCTCTACCGCCCTCAAAAAATCGGAATCGAAACATCGTGTTTCGATCTGTCTTTCAGCGGGCATCCATGCCCTGGTTCGGGCTGCGACGTCCCTACGGCATCCTTGCCTTCGGGAACGCTCGGGATGATTCGGGCGATGCGATTGGTCGCAACCCATTGGAACATCTACTAGCGAATCGCGCATCATGGCTTCGGTAACGTGGCCTTGCGCTTCGGTCGCATCGGCTCATCATCCGCTCGCTCGTCGCAGCCCTCACGACGGCGGACTCGCAGGCCTCCTGAAACGGCGGGGATAGAGACCGCACTTACCGTTCAAGCTCTTTCCTTCAAACTTCCTACTTCTCATTTCGAGCTTCTACCGCCGTTTCCTAGCGGCAGGCCCGCTCGGTATGGAATCGTACGGCCCACGGACTACTTGCCTTAAATTGGAGCGGTTATCGATGGTTCAAGCGTTGTTGACTTCGATTGAATGGCCCTGCGCTTCATCGTCCGTTCCTGCCTACCGATTCCATACCGCCATCCATGGCGTCCGCCTGTGTCTTCGGCTCGGCCTCCATGCACTCGCAATTCCGCTTCTCATCCTCCCTGGCCAACGCGACGTTCACTAGCGGTTCCAACCGAAACTTCGGCAACGTCCCCTCAGTGCGGCGGGCGAATGCGCGTTGTCTCCATCGGAACATCTCGCGCCCGCCTTCGCTTCCTGCGAAGAGTTGCGATGACATCGTGTCATCGCTCTTCGGTTCAATCATCACCGACAACGCAAGCCATCATCTCGCTACGAGCATCAAGCATTGGAACGTTCACTCAGGTTCCGCCGGATCGATGCGTTACTCCTTCGGTCACGTTCACTATCCGGCGGTTTCAATCACGCGGAAGGCTTATACCTTTCGAGCATATGAGCTACTTCGTCTTCGCCTTTCTCTCGTGCAATGTCGAGTGCCGTTGCTCCGATGGAATCGACTCTTAAAACGTCTGCACCACTTCCCATCAGAAGTGTAACAACATCTTTGTGACCCCACGCTGCGGCGCACATTAATGGCGTTACGCCGTCGACTGACTGAGCATTCACATCGGCGCCAAGCTCTACTAATCGACGAGCAATTTCAGTATGACCATTTGATGCCGCTTCATGTAACGCTGTCATAAGCCATTTGCCAGTGGTTCGTACCTTGGCTCCTCTTTCGACGAGTAGTTCGAACACTTCAGCCAATCCCTCACTTGCCGCAACCATTAGTAGCGTACGCCCGTGCGTCCCCGGACTCTCAAGGTTGACTTGCATAGAATCGAGTTTTTGTGCTGTCGCAGAAGCTGAAACAAGAACAGCTCCAATCAGTTCATCGATTGTTATAGTGCTCATGGGAGTACGTTGAAGTCCCCGAGTTTCACTTGGTTTAGCAACTCTTGAAAATTCTCAAACGTCATAGGCACTTTCGGTGCGATCACGAAATGCCCTGGCTTACCAGATTGCAACGCCTGCAAGCCTTCTGGCAAACTCTTGACGGGAAACGCCCCACCATACTTTTGAATGAATGGATCCAACGGGTTGATGTTCAGGGACAGCCCTTGAGGCTTGCCGTTCTTGCCTAATGGGTGAATTAGCCCATCAGCCGCAGCTTTTACATCAACGCCCAGTCTTGCTTGCAGGCTACTTCCACCTCGGAACAGTCCCGTATTTGGGGCTTTAAGCTTCGTACCCCAGCCGAACGCACCCAACCCAGACCGAGACACATTATGCACCACCAATCCCAGCTCGCCGACTTGGTAGACGTGCTCGCCGTGGACTTCGATATTGTAGACAGGCTGGGAGACTCGCGAAAGGGATACGCTCAAAACGACCGCAAGGCCATCGAGCCCTTGAAGCGTCTCACCGTCGGCTAGCTCAGCAAGCGGCACCCATGATTGCCGGTCCACCGACCACACAGGGTGGATGGTCGTCCCCGTGATGGTTTCTACGGAGCCATCGGCACCTAGCACATCTACGCTGGCTACCACGTGGACTTCGCGCGTCACAAACCGTGCGGTGACCACAGAGCCTTCGCCGTCAGCGATTGGAGGACAATCGTCGATGGCAGTAACTAATGCTAGCCCGGAGACTTCCAGCTCAGGAAGATTCAGTGGCAGCATCCGGCCAGCGCACAGGCCGCTTGCCAATATCCACGAGCGAGGCCGAATGATCTCGGCGTCGACAATGCCGCCGTCGCTTCCCTCTGCGGTAATCGACATCTTGGCCCAGGTGGCTTGGTCGGGGTCAGGTTGTTGGTCGACCTCGAAGCGGTTGGGGTTCTTGGTGGGAACGCGCGCTCCGATCGGCACCGATTCGATGGGTACCTGAAGCTCCGTGCGCGTTGCTACCGCTGCGTAGCGCTCAGGGGCAAGCCATGGCGTTTCCGGGGATGGGTCATCGAGCCAGCTTGGATTAGACCAAATTGAATCGGTTGGTGACGATTGATGCAGACTGGGGACAGGCACTCAACGGTAGCTAGGGGCGGATGCTACCAAAAGTGCGCTGCATCCGTCACGCGTCTGGCACCGATTTTTTTACCGATGTGTCATGTTCGGATCCTCGACTACGCGTCTAGCAATTTCATCGGTGTCACCTGCAATCCTGTTCGAAGTCATACTAAAGCTGGAAAGAACCGTATTCATACAATTCAGGAGTAGCTTAATGGTATTCTTCAATGATTCATCGCTGATATTCTGCTCTTTCTGAAACGGTAAAAAGACCGTGTACTCCACCGTTTTCTCACGCTTGAAAACTGTGGGTCCTTTAATTTCTGGTGAATCTAAACCAGTCTTCGCGCTTACATTGAAAATCAAATCGTAGTCTTCTCCATAACGAGTTCGGAATTGTTCTGAGCATTTGGTATCGTCGCTTGCAAGCGAACTCAAATACTTTTGGAATACGTGGGTAAAAGGATACGAGATACCTGGTTCAATGTAGATTTGGCTCACATAGATTCTCATAGAGAAAAGCTCTTCCAATTTCCAAGCGGTACAAATCCAGTTTCGCGGAATTTATTCAAAATTCTCGTATTCTCTGCCTGTTTAGCTACTTCAGTGGACACTTCTCCAAGATCCTCCACGACCCGTCCAACCACATTATCACGACCGAAAATCTCACGGAGCTTCCGTACTTGCTGATGCAAGCGGGTTGGTAGACCACTCGACAAAGTTATTCGATCGAGGTGTGCTTTGCCAACCTTGTGTAGTACTCCGTTGACCTCAATTTCGTAGAGGCCAAATCTTCCAACAGCGGAATTAGTATTAAGATTCGGGTATGCATTATGCACCAGCACGCCCAGCTCGCCGACTTGGTAGACGTGCTCGCCGTGGACTTCGATATTGTAGAC
>JBJTAQ010000148.1:0-2592 GCA_046090945.1 Pirellula sp. | reverse complement strand
GCCAACCTGAACCACACGCCCCGTTTGACGAACCACTTGGCAGATGAGCTTTCCCTCATCCACCGTCAACGTCAATGGCTTCTCACAATAACCATCCTTGCCAGCCCTGCAGGCATCAATAAGCATCTGTGTGTGCCAATGATCGGGCGTTCCAATCGTCACAACATCTACATCCTTGCGAGCTAACAGGTCATGGTAATCCTCGCAAGCAAAAGGAGTACTTCCAAATGACGCTTTCGCTTGCTCTCTGACATGCCGATCCACATCGCATACAGCGACAATATCGCCGAAGCTTTTTGCTTGATTGGCAATCACCGTCCCTTGATAACGCAATCCGATGGCACCAATCCCAGGCCGTCCGTTGGGGCTTGATGTTTCAGCGCCCAAGACCGCTGGGCTAGCCAAATGATAACCAGCAAGTACCGCGGCGTTTTTAACAAACCTTCGCCGCCCCCGAAATCTCCGCTTGAACTCGCGTTGAGATGATTGCACAAGATACTCCCTAAGTACTCCTACAAGTCCATAGCCGTGCGCATCGCTTGATCGGACTAGCGATGCATGTTTTTAAATACTCCGCGATCCTTGCTGTAGTGTACACCAAAGCGACAATAACTGCCTTGACCCTCAGCAACCAGAAAATGTTTTCATCGCTCGTAGGTGGCAATAAGCTAAAAACACTCAGACAGATCAACTCGATGGGAGCGATTGCTCCCTTCGATGCCGCTTGACCGCTTGCACGGCTAATCGTCTGAGCTCGATCGCATCACCAACCTCCGAGGATAAATTTGGCGAGCGACTCAGCAGTTGGTCCATCTGTTCGGTGGCAAGCCATAAGAGCGTAACGTCGCTATCTGCCTTGAGTGTGATTTCATCGGTGGAAGCCCCGGCAGTCAAATTGTCACCGAAGCACTCACCAGCATGCAACTTCGTCACGACTAATTCGTTACCCTCGTCGGATGGATAAAGCATCGAAACATCTCCTCGCAGGATCAGAGCCTCGCCCTCAAACGGCTTGGTCGAAGAGAGTATCACCTCGCCAGCGGTGTACTCGCGAAGAGAAAGGTCTGCAATATCAGAAGGTTGCAATGAGACTTTGAACCGAGGATGCTGATTGAGCCACTGAGAGGTCGTCTTTTGAGGCTTACCCGGGTCCTCTCCGGGGCGGTATTCCATTTGAATCGGGAACGGAATCGTCAGCCCCTCGCGCCTTGCCATGTACCAAATACGAGTCATCAATGCATCGCGCGTGGCGCCCAGCGTCTCCTGCTTTTCGACGGTGAAAATCATTCGATAGATGATTGAAAAATCTGCGTAGTTAAGGGTCCTGATCAAGGGCTCTGGATTGGTTTTGATGCCGGGTGTCGTCAACATCAATTCCATGAGCAACTCTTTGACCTTGTTCGGTGGATCATCGTAACTAAAACCCATGTCGACAACCTCGGTTCGCTCCGGTGTAGGACGCGAGAGATTGCTGAAAGCCCCTTTGTAGAGCGAGACGTTTGGAACGACCCGAATCTCTCTGGTCGGCGTTTCGATATGGACCGATCGCCAATTGATCTCGCTGACTTTACCAGTAACCCCATCGACACTCACCCAATCGCCAACGTTCAGAGGTCGCTCTAGCAAAAGCATCAATCCCGATACGATATTCCCGAGTGGCTCTTGGAGTGCAAGCCCGATGACGATCGAACCGAGCCCCAGGGCTGTTAATGCTCCCTGAATCTCCATCCCCCAGACCTTGCTGTAGATCACCATCGCCCCGACGGCCACCAAGAGAGCTTGAGCAAGATCGCGAAAGAGCTTGGGCACACGCTGGCCGACCGAATTTTGCCGAGCAGTACCAAACACAAAATCGTTTACAAATCCGAGTGCTGAGTAGAGAACTGCGACCCAGAAGACGGTCTCGATCCAACGCAACGCACTGTTTTCACTCCCTAGCCCCAGGATAAAATTCGCAAAGAGCAACAGGGCCAACGTCGGTAGGACGATGTTCCTAAGGGTTCGAAGATTCTTAGCCAGCGGGTTAGATCGACGCTCTAGCGAATTGATCAACTCGTTGAGAATCAGCAATCCAACCGGAAACCCCAACGCGAGCGCAAAGGCTTGCCATACCGGCAACTGTGTTAATTCGCTCAGGTTATTCATACTGGCACCTGCCAAGCTTCAATGGGAGCACGTCCATCGAGTTCCACTTGCACCGGACCTTGAAGTTGGAACTGATCGCCGATCCGATCGCGAACCGATTCCGTGACTCGGATCGATGAAGAGCCTTTTCCGACCGCCAGTTTTTTGGCAATCGTTACCGTATCCCCCCAAAGATCATAAAGAAATTTACGACGTCCCAAAACGCCACCAACAACCGGCCCAGAGTTGATCCCAATCGCGACGTTAAGCTCTGCTTTGAATTCGCGATGGGAGTGTGCAACGATGCGGACGGCCTCCTGAGCGAACTGCGCCATGCGCCGCGCATGGTCTGGACGGCTGATCGAGAGCCCGCAAACGGCCAAGTAAGCACCCCCGATCGTTTTGACTTTTTCAATCCCTAGCTTCTCGGCCGCTTCGTCTAGTGAAACGATCAGATCCCCAAGAACA
>JBJTAQ010000147.1:0-11774 GCA_046090945.1 Pirellula sp. | reverse complement strand
CGAATCGCTTCGGCTTGCAAGGCGACTTGGCCGGACTTCTGAGCTTGCTGTGCAAAGTACAAGGCCCAGTTGGCCCAGCTATTGCGCACCGCTTCGGTCAACCGCGACGTATAGACCGCTCGCACACCATCGAGCGCATCGGCCGTTACATCGGATTGCAAAGGCAACGAACTGCGGCGATCACCCAATGCAGCTTGCATCGTGTGCAAACACTCCATTTGATCCCGAGTTGTCATGCTGGATCGGTTGGCCGAAAGCCACTTGCCCAAGGTTTCGAGCGTGGAAACGTCCAGACCATTTTTGGGTGAACCGAACAAGAGCTTCGATTCCTGAACGTCGAGCTTGTTGCCCGGCTCCTTGGTCGATGGCAATTGGTTCGTTCGATTCAAAGCCCAAAGCCAGGTGCGACGAAGCGTGTTTCCTGAGAGATCGTCGGGAACGTCGAAGCGGGACCAAGAAGCCATCGACCAGCGCCGTAGTCCGATGGCTTCGAGCCGATGCCTAAGCTCGGCATTTCCGAAGACTGGTTCCCAGGGAGTCGATTCGCTCGGTAGTTCTGCGGCCAAAGCCGGTACCAGGGTGGCTAGTTCGCGCTGCAGCTTTTGCTCGTCAGCAAGGTTCAATCCGCCTCTTGCGATCAGCCACCACGCAGCGCTCCGCGATGCGGACGAAGCAGACTTGGCCGCTTGCATCAAACGCTCGGTCGGTAGCCGGACTCCAAGCCGCGTAAGAATCTGCGAGGCGCGCTGTTTGTAGTGCGCGATCTCAGAAGGCAACAGACCAACTCCCGACGGTGTGTTGGAACTCCCTTGGAGCTTGAGCTCGTCGCTTAGGAGTCGGCCGAGTGCTTCGAGCGATTCCGGTCCAATCAAGGGTTTCCAACGATTCTCCGACCAAGTTTCCCAGGGACACGGGGCATCGACGATGCCGGCCAAGGACTCAGCACCGGCAATAGCCGAAAGCCGTGAGCCAGTTCTAGAGCTAGCTGAAATCGATGCAGCGGTTGTAGCCACATCCGCAGTCTTCAAGGCTTCGATGCGATAAATCGCGCCAGTCGTACCCCGGCCGCCAACACTCACTAGCAAACTTCCGTCGGGCGTGACACAGATATCGGTCGGTGCAAAGCCGATGCTGCCCGAAGGCTGCATAAAGTTCTCTGAAGGTATCTTGTTGGGAGTCTGCTGTTCGACAGGCAGGTTTCCTGATGGATAGACGGCAAGAACGCGACCGAAGGTCCAGTCCAAGACGAAGACGGCTCCACGGTATTTCGGTGGGAATGCATCGTGCTCGTAGACAGCCACACCCGTTGGAGAACCTCGGCCCAGGCGAGCGAGCGTCGTTGGCATGGTGACTCGGTAATCATCATCCTTCCAAGCAGAACCGCACCATCCGCCGTCGGAACCTGGCCCCAGGGCCAGCACACGGGTCGGACGGTACCATGGCAACGAGGCCTCGCGCTCGTCATCCGAGTCGTAGGTGACGATTTGGCCGTCGGGAAGAAAATCAAAGTCGTAGCAATTGCGAAGCCCGTGCGCCCAGACGCCCCGTTTGGAAAAATCGGGGCTCATACGCCAGATCGTTCCGGCTCGAGGTTGCTGACCCGATCCGGCCGATACCGGGGCTTGAGGATCCGAGTTGATCTTCGAAATCGTCTTGGCGTAATTGCCGACCATCAAGTACCAGTAGCCGTCGGGGCCGCGGCGAAGAGCATGCGCGTCGTGCTCGCCACCGGTGGGAAGTTCGAGGATCCGCGTCGGTGGTTGGTCCGCGACCGAGTCGGAATTGGTGTCTTGAGATTTCCACAACCCTCCGTCTGCCACGTAATAGAGCGTATTGCTTTCCATCCACAGTCCCTGCGCTCCGACCTTGATCGCTTTCGTCCAGTCGATGGATCGGTCAAACGTTCCGTCGTCGTTTGAATCGATCAGGGTGCGAAGATAGCCTGGGCCAGAAATCACCGGACGACCCTGGCCGTCGAGGGTCATGCAAAAGCAGTCGTGAGCCAGTGTGTCGTCGGCGACCCTCGACACACGAAAGCCGTCGGGTAGGGCAAAGGGTAACTCGGCCACCGAGTTGCTTTGGCCTAAGCCATCCTGGGCAACGCCATCTTGAGCGATAGCGACCTGAATCATCAACAGAGTTATCCACAATCCGACAGGTTTCAACAGCCTCTGGACACCATTCGACGAGGCATCGACACCTCTTCGACAGTTTTTCCACAGTTTGCTCAACAGGACCGACGCGTGGGTACTCATGATGTCATCAAAGGTTTTGGGTCAGATCAGAGGGATCCAAGATTCGGAGGTTAATCGTATACGATTTAGGTCGTAACGATGGAGAGGTTCGGTCAAAAGTTCGTGAAAAAAGTCCTAAACACCATCGGCAGATGGAGGCTCTTTGATAGCCCAGACCCCGGAATGGATTATATTGGATCCCGTTCGTTTCATGTACCTTTAGCCAAGTTGATATCGTCCTATGCTTCGCTTTGTCTCTCCTAGCAGCTTATGTGGTCTATCCGTTTTGTTGCTCATTCCCGTTTGGATCGTCATCGGGGCCGTTGGCCTTGGGCAATTTACAACCGTCCAGCAGTCCGATCGGATCGACGTCATGCGGGATGGAAAACTGGTAACCAGCTATCTTTTTCGCTCGGGTACCAAGCCTGTGCTCTGGCCCATCAACGGACCCGATGGGCACAAGATGACCCGCTCGTATCCGATGGATGCGACGGTTCCGAACGAAGCCCACGATCACCCTCACCACCGGGGCTTGTGGATGACATTTGGCGAAGTCGACCAGAGCGATTGGTGGGCGGAGGGGAAAGACAAAGGGATTGTCGCCCATCAAAAGGTGATCTCCTGCGACAGCCAGGGAGCTTCGGTCAGTTGGGTTGCCGAGCACGAGTGGCAAAAACCTGCGACCGCCGGGGAGGCGAACTCCGCCCCAGTGCTTAAAGAGACTTGTCGCTACAGAGTCAGCGGAAACGCCGACGAGACGATGATCGATTGCGAATACATTTGGAAAGCAGCCGATCCGAACGCCAAGGTTCATTTCGGGGATACCAAAGAGGGGATGTTCGCCATCCGTGTTCCGGAAACCATGCGGGGTGACAAACCAGGTGGCGAAATTCTAAACAGCGTCGGGGACAAACAAGGGGATGCGTGGGGCAAGTCGGCCAAGTGGGTCGATTACTCCGGGCCGGTCCCGACAGGTGGCGATCAACTCTACGGAATCGCTATCTTGGTGCATCCCAAAAGTTTCCACGCTGATGGGCTTTGGCACGTCCGAACTTACGGACTATTTGCTCACAATGCATTCGGGATCAAGGACTTTGTCGGCAGCAGGACCAAGACCAAGTCGGCGGAGCTCGAGCCCCCCTATCCTGCCGGCGGCTACGATCTAGCACCCGGTCAGTCCTTGCACTTCATGTACCGAGTCGTCTTGCATCGCAATCGATGGGATATCAAAACCGGTGATGCCCACTGGAACGCATTCTCTGAGCTGCCGATGATGCTCAAGTAGGCTGCCGAGCCCGCTTGTTGAGTACCCGCGGCTCAGTACCAATCGATCCAACGATCAAGCCGCACGCTGGACCGAAGCATGCCTGTGCGTATGGTAAGCATCCAAGACTGCATCGACCAATTGCTCGGTGCTTTCGCGCCAGGTGATGGGCTTAAATCGCTTTGCCGTAATTTTCGCAAAACCATTGTCCTGGATGGAGTCATGCGGGGCGCTGGCTTTGAGTCTCTCCCAGGTTTCGATACGATCGGCCAGATCCTGCGGATCGAAGAGTGCAAAGTACTCGCAGTGCTTGCCCCCCACCTCGCGATGAATCGGGGTGTCCGACGCGAAGGTCTTGCGTCCATGCCAAAGCGACTCGACGATCGGAAGCCCAAAACCTTCGACGATCGAAGGCAGCAGAACCCCCGAGCACCGAGCGTAAGCGTGATGCAGTTCGACATCCGAAAGATCGTGAAAGACCCATAGCCCACGGTTGAGTTTGGGGTGCTCGGCGATACGCTGCATCAATTCCGCGCACATCGTTCCGGATCGTCCGGCAAAGCAAAGGTTCAAGTCGGGATGTTTTTGCCAGAGCAAATCAAAAGCGTCCAGAGCTTGAGAGTGATTCTTGCGAGGATCGAAACTAGCCACCATTAAATAAGGCGGATGCTTGCGCGGTGAATACTCGCATTGGGCATCGAAAAGTGACTTGATAACAGGCCGAATTGAATCCTGGTTCCAGGATTGTGTCGAGTTGCTCTGAGGGTTCGAAAACTCGGCACCAAGCACAAAGGAGCGGATGTCTTGGCATAGCTCCGCGCGGCTTGGTTGCACTTCGATGTAGTTTCGTACATCGTCGCGCACGGTTTTGGAAATCGCGATGATCGTATCGGAATGACGGACGACTTGGTCGAGGTACGATCGAAATTTTTCGCTGCGCCTAGGACCGACGTATTCCGGATGAGTCAGCGGGATCAGATCGTAGACGATCGTCGCGACCATCGCGCCGGCATCGCGGTGCTTTTGAACCGTTTTCCAAATGCCTCGGCGGGTCCAATAGGCATCCGGAAGTATGAGGATTTGTTGATTCCTAGGAGCAATCGTACGACCTTGCAGGACACTCCGCCACATGGTCGACCAGCGACATAGATGATGTGGGAATTTGTAGATCCCAAGGTGGCTTGGATGAGGCTCCATCCACTTGCGGATTTTGGCCGAACCACTCGAACGAGCAAGCCATTTCGGGATTGTCTGAATCCATGAAGGGACAAACTCCACAGCGTTCTTCTCCCACTGGGCAAGGAACCTCAGGCGATCCTCCAGTGGTTTGTCGATCTCCAGCAAGGAGTCTTTGAAGTGCGTCGCTACCATCGGCGGATCGATGCCCCGCTGGGCGAGCACTGCTGGAAGCTCACGGCAAAGATTGCGAACAACCCGCTCGATGCCGGTGTTTTTGCCCGACCCAAAGGTGTGGGATGCATCGATGGTGAAGGTTGGGTTGCTCATGGAGCAAGGTTTTAGCCAATCGGTTCTCGGCAGAGCAAGTCCGCCTGGGGGGTAATTCGGGTAGGGAGGGCAGAACAGGCAATATCTTCAGAATCTTCAGAGTCGACAGAATATCTTCCCAGCCCGTGACCAAACGTGTCACACTCGGACCTTAGAATGCTAGCACACATAAAGAACAGAGATTTAGCTAGCAAGTCCCACACCGATCATGCGCAGAGTATATGCATTCCAGATTTCGCCACAAAGGACCATCAGCCACGTTGCAGTAGCGCAGGGGGGACTGATTCGTCCTAGTCCAGAGTTGGTTAACCTTTTCGAGGATCTGTTTAGGTCGTCGAAAATCGAGACGCAGTCGATCGTGCATTTTCGTTCGGACGACTCGGAGTCGGAACCTTTTCGCAACCAGCTTCGGGACCATTTACTTCAGATCTCTTATGGTTCGGATCAACAGGCTGCCAAGGGGGCCATGGAGGTCGCAGCCAAACTGAGTCTCTCGATGGACCAGCGTTCTTCGAAGCACTCTTTGTTGGTGATCGATGCGCATGCGTTGACCAAACATCGCAGGGCCGTTCTGTGGCTATTCCCCAAAGACGACGTGTTTCGGCTTCAGACGACGCTCAAGGGAAATGAGTTGATGGTGCTCGATGACGTGTTTAGCAAATCCTCGACATGGAGAAAGGCAGCGATGTTCTCTGGACCGGAGACTTCGCAAGGGTTTCGGACCGGTCGTGTTATCGATGTGCAGTCTCGCAAGCCCGACGAGCGAGCGGCGGATTTCTGGTTGAGACTTTTTCTCAACGCGGACTATGCGATGGATGCCAAGAACTCGACTTACGAATTGGTCGGTCACCTCAGGGATGCTTTTGAGTCGTCCTCGGGCAACCAGCGCGACCAACTCTTTGCGGCCATGGTCGCATTGCCCAAGTCTCCGGAAAAGAAATGGACTTATACTCAGATCGCACAACAGTATCTTGATGATGCCTACCATGAATCTTTTTTAAGTTTGGTGCCTGAGGCAGTGCGAGAGAGTTCCTTTGACCTCGATCGCGATTTATTCGAGTCCAAACTGAAGTTCCGTGTTTTTGAGACCAGCGAAGGAGTCTGGATATCGAGTCCCGCCGAGCAGATCGGTAAATCGGTCAAGATCGATCATCGCCGTACGAGCATTACCGTCCAAGGAACCATCCGGAGTGAAACGATGAGGGCTCGCCATGTCCAGTGATTCGTCTCAAAATTTTCGCGAAGTAAAAAGCATGTTGCAGCATGCTGCCGTGGCCTTGCAAAACCAATTTCGAAACGTCGTGTTCGACCAGGACCAACGGGTTCGAAGTATCCGATTTGAGGTCCATGAAAACCGCGGGGTATCTTCAGAGTCTCTTGAAATTCGAGGCCTGTTGGAATTCGAAGGGGAGCTAGACGAAGCCCTAACGATGCTTCGCCCAAGCTATCCATTTCAGATCGTTCAAACGAGCAGCAGAGCCTCGCGGCCGACGGTTCTCGAATTAAACCTGTCGCCCTTGGTTTTCCCGCCGGGATGGGAGCAAAACGGTTCGATGCCAGCGGTTTTCTTTCTCGAGATACTGCTTGTCGAACCACGGCCGACGATTCAGTTCCCGGCCACTTGCGATCCTTCCATCGAACCGCCATCGGTCCGCGAAGTCATTTTCTTGATCCATGGGATCCGGGATCGAGCCTTCTGGCAATCGATGGTCCAAAGGGTACTCGAGGAGGTCGATGGCGTTGTCGTTATCCCCATCCGCTACGGATACTTTGATGTGGTTCGCTTTTGGCTGCCTGTGATCACCAGAATGCCCCCGATCCATTACGCCCAGGAGCAGATTCAAATTGCCAAGAACCGGTATCGGATCGACAACTACTCGGTGATCGCCCATAGCTTTGGTACTTACACGATCTCAAAGGTACTGCAGCAGACCAAGGATCTGGTTTTGAACCGATTGGTTCTTTGCGGCTGCATTGTTCCCAAAGACTATCCTTGGGAACATCTAGCAGGTCGAATCAATCATGAGGTGATCAACGACTATGGGACTCGGGATATCTGGCCGGTCTTAGCAAACAAACTCAGTTGGGGATATGGAGATACAGGTCGATTCGGATTCGGGCGCTCGGATGTCAAGGACCGCGCGCACAACAACGCGCATGGGGATTACTTCAAAGAAGCCTTTGTTCGTGAGTATTGGAAACCACTCTTTGAATCCGGACTGGTCGTAAAGTCCGATTGGGAGGAAAAGGCTCCAAAGACCGATTTCTTGACCAATACGATTTCCAAAGCTCCGATGAAATGGATTCTAACCCTGACAGGGATAGCTCTGGCGATTTACCTTGTAGCTCTGTTCGTTTAGCCAGATCCATGCGAGTTTGAATCCACCTAGCGTTGGGTTGTGCAGTTCATAAAATCGTTAAGTTTTAGCGGTATTTCCGATTGGAACCTTGAAAAACGCAAGCTCTGGGGGCTGATAATTCGGTTTTTTCGAGTCGACTCTTGGGCTCGACTAAGGGATACTACCTGTCTTCTCAGGATTGTTACTCAGAGCTATGGATCGGCACTCCCTTAACCCCTAAATCGATGCATGTCGACCCACGTCGTTCCAGATAGCCCCTTGGCAGATCCTCCAAGCTTAGAGCACAGCGTTCGAAATGATCAACCCGAGCGAGCCTCTAAAGTTCAGCCTGCAGATCCGACTCAGCCGCTCTCCTGGCCGGCTTCGGCCGTCAAGCCGGTGCAAGTCCGCTGGCGGTATGCGATCTCGATCCCCTTGATCCATGCCCTGGCCTGCTTGGCCTTTATCCCCTGGTTATTTAGTTGGACGGGAGTTGCGCTTGCGATCCTGGGGTTGTACGTTTTCGGAACACTTGGGATCAACATCGGCTACCATCGTCTGCTGACGCATCGCGGGATGAATGCGCCGAAGTGGTTTGAGCACACGCTGGCGCTGCTAGGGGTCTGCACCATGCAAGACACCCCTGCCTGCTGGGTCGCCATGCATCGAATCCATCATCAGCATTCCGATCACCAAACCGATCCCCATAGTCCCTTGGTAACGTTCTTTTGGGGACACTTCGGTTGGTTGATGTTCGAGAATCGCGATTTCACGAACGTCAAAGACTATCAAAAGTTCACGCGAGACCTGCTCAAAGACCCTTTCTACATGAAGCTTGAGCGGCACTGGAACTGGCTCAAGGTGTACCTGGCTGTGGCGATGCTCTATCCCATCCTCGGATTTGCGATCGGATGGTTCACCTCGGGCAATGTCTGGGGAGGCATTCAATTCGGATCGAGTTTGCTCGTCTGGGGAGTGTTCGTCCGAACGGTTCTCAATTGGCACATCACTTGGAGCGTCAATTCGGTGACTCACATTTGGGGCTATCGAAACTACGAGACCAAAGACAACAGTCGCAACAATTGGCTCATCGGATTGATTGCCAACGGCGAAGGTTGGCACAACAATCATCACGCCGACCAACGAGCCGCAGCGCATGGCCACAAGTGGTGGGAGTTCGACGTCAGTTGGATCACGATTCGAGCCTTCGAGAAATTCGGGCTAGTCCGTGATGTAGTCCGTCCGCAGGCTTGGACCTCCAAAAACAAACCGGCGGGTAAACCCAAACCGCGGTAGAGTTTATTTTTCGACCGATCCGAGTTCGACGACCAGATCGTCGTCCTGATCCGTGCTGTTTGGGCCGATGCTGAAAAATCGGCACCCTTGAGCGTTTCGCTCGTAGGCAAGCGGCTTGCCGGTAAACAAATCGATAGGTCGGTTCGGAAGATATTCCGGGGTCAATCGATCGAGCGAGTCTGGATAGCTACCGTTTTTTCGAAGCCAATCGGTCAGAGCAAATGCGGTTAGTAGGTTTTGGGTGATCTGCTCTATAGAGAAATGGCTTCGAACAATCGCATCTTGCGATACGGCGATGCTTGAAACAAACCACGGTGCGATCAGTTCGGTTAGCTCAGCCGGGGAGAGTTTCCGAAGTTTCTCGGAATCTCTGAGGATAGCTAAGGTCTCTTCCGGCGAATGTTTCGCGGGGATTTGGACGCTTTGCGACTGTTCAGCAAAACTAGGTTTGGAAAGAGTTTCGACGACCGCGCTATAGTGGCGGTTGGCTAGTCGCAGAATATCATCCCAATCGACATTCTCATGGATCCATTCGAGGGACTCTCGGGGTAGTTGAGCTGCACCTCCCATGAGAACCAAGTTTTCTAGCGAATATTTACGCGAGGCCACCAACGTCAGCAGATCAATACACATGAGCCTCTCACCAAAGTTAACTCGGTCGACCAACGAGACTCGATCTGCGAGCCGATCAAGATCGAGTCGATAGAGTGCAAGTTTGCTTGAGTTTGCATGAGCGCTGATGATTTTCAGTTCACCGGACATCGCAAGTCGTTCGAGGGAGATGCCCACGAGTCGCTCGATGAGTGAAGGGCCTCTGGCGACAAGTCTTCCGAGTCGATGCACGACCATCAGATCGTTCCAAGCACCGGTGGTATCACCTTGTCCGAGTTTGAGCATCGCGCGGAGGCTAAACGCGCGCGCAAAATCGCGTGCAACCTGTACCCCTGGAAGGATCACATCGAATAACGATCCGTTTTTGTCCACGACCCATGGGGAGTAGTATCCATTCTTGAGGGACGCTTCGAAAATCAGCCCCATAACCTTTTCGTTTTTCTCGAGCCACTCAACCAAATCGGGATGATCCGTAGCGGTCCATGGTTCCGCGATCGCCGTGTCATACGCGGTGTTATCCTGATCCTTCCAGCCTTCGAAGTGTTGATCGGGTTCGTTGAAGCCAGGTACACCGAGGGCCTCGAAGAAAGCTTCCTTCTGGTTCATCCGCCCGCTGGCTTGGTAGAGTATCACGACAGCATTGTCGTCCAGTTGCACCCCGCGCGAGTGATATTCGTTGAGAATCCTCGCGTAATCGACTCGGTCGTCTTCGGTTCTTGGTTCAGTAAAATAGGTTGTCTCGGGGCTGATCGTGAATCGGGGGGCTTGGCCAAGCCCAAACGGAGAGCAGGCAAGCAAGATGCCCAAGAGGAAGCCCCAAGTGGTTGGATGGTTGCTACAAATCATCGGTGTTTAGCTCCCATCTCTCGATCGACTTGATCGGCTTGGCTGTTAGGGCTGTGGGTTTCCCGGTGTATCCGCAGGGGCTTGTAGATCCTTCTCGGGGATCACCCAGAGTTCGCCTTTCTGGCTATCGTAACGGTAGACCATGCCTGCGGGCAGTTTCGGAAGCGGGATGCGATTGAACTCGACGATGCCGCGCATGAACTCGTCGTGGTTGCGCGGATTGCGTCCTTTCTCGGCCATGTACAAATTCATGGCCTGGGGAATCTGGATCTCGAAGACGATTTTCTCTTTGGTGCGAAAATAAGCGGCAGCCGGAGCGGAGATGATCGTTGCGGGATTGTTCTCTGAAGCACCTTCGAGCGATCGACCTTTGGCCCCCACGCCGACGCCTGCCTTCTGAGCTTGCTGAGGGGGCTGAGCCGCCGCCTCAGCGGCTTCTTGGGCGGCCTTTTGGGCAGCCAAGTCGCGCTGTACCTCTTGCTCCGGCTTGCAACCGACCAGCGATCCGATGACCAAACCTGCAACGAGGGTTTTTCTCGTTATCCATGTCTCGAATGGGACTCTTCTCATGGCTCGCGTTCCTTTTCGTTAAGCTTGGACTGAAGGCTTGGAGAATTATTTGTCACCACCGATGCGGCCAAACTCACCTGCATCGAGGTTCGCAGGTGCGTCGAATTGCTTCTGCTTGCTATCGGTTTTTGGATTGTATCGCCAGCGGGCCGATCCTCGCAGGTGTTCGGGTACCAGCCAAGGTATATACCGCGCGACGGTCGGACCGGCATTCGCGATGTCTTTACCAAAGCCATACCACAGAATCGCAATCGCGATCGGAATTGCCGACAATCCTCCTAGAACCGGAGGCAACAAGCGTCCCAGGGGTGAGACCTTGGGATTTTTGGGGCTTGGGACTTCCGTGCTCTGGGGGGTCCAAGTGCTACTTGGTCCGCTCTGATCGGTGAGACCTTGATCGGGGCGACCTTGATCGGGGGGTAGAGATTCTTCTTCGGTCATAACCCTATAGGTCGTTCGATGGGACGAATGGAACAAGGACACCGGATCGCGGCATGGATCTTGCCCCATTATAACTGGTTTTCCCACCGAAAGCACTCAATAAAGCGAGTGCCGCTTGGGTATCGGGTATCGGGTATTGGGTATACTGTGCGGTTGATCAACCACTAGCAAAGTTTTAGGATCGAATACCAGAAGGGTACGCACAATGGCCGGAGCAAGCAATGTATTGGGGACCGAGTTGCAACCTTGTTCTTTCGATCCAATGACCGGCTTTTTCAGAGATGGTTGCTGCCGTACCGGCTCCGAGGACTTAGGAATGCACTTGGTATGCGCTCAGATGACAGCCGAATTCCTGCAATTTTCGCGCAGCCGCGGCAACGATTTGAGCACCCCGATGCCTCAGTACCATTTCCCGGGGCTCAAGCCCGGTGACCAATGGTGCTTGTGCGTGCTGCGTTGGAAGGAGGCACTCGAAGCGGGCATGGCGCCCAAGGTGGTTTTAGAAGCGACCCACATCTCTGCGTTGGAGTTTGTCGATCTAGAGGATCTTCAAGCCCACCGAGCTTGATGGATCGACTGTCGATCATCCGTTTTGCATTAAGTTTTTTGCTCGTTGAATCAGCTCCTCGGCCGCTTGTCGATCGGCCGCTTCGGCGATCAATCGCA
>JBJTAQ010000146.1:0-1461 GCA_046090945.1 Pirellula sp. | reverse complement strand
GGGGGAGCATGGTGATCGCCCGAGAGGGAGGCATAGCGAGCGGTCCATCGCGAGACGGAGACTTTGGTTCCTGGATAGCGACGCTGGCCGAGCAGATTGAGGGCTTGGGTCATCAGGGGGTGGCCCAGGTGCACCATTTGGATATTTGGGTTCGGTCGAAAGATGGTTCGACCGTGGATGGTTTGGAGGAAGGTTTGGCTTGAGAAGGAGAACAGGGGGACCGGTCCGAGAGTCATGCTCGATGGGTTTGCATCGCTTGGAGCGCGGCGGACGGATTCATCGATGCAGTCGCTCCAACCCGGGAGCGAGGGGTTTAGGATTTTTGCGCAGCGTCGATCCTCGGTGAGGGTCAATTGCGGTCGAGGCGAGCTGAGTCCCATCGCCACATCGAGGGTCAGCAGTTGTGCATCGGGGCCCAGGCCGACTTCGTTCGCCAGCGAGTCCAGGGCTGCGATTCCTTGGTCCGCTTGGTCGAGAGTATCGTTTGCCAGTGTGGGCAGATCGACATCCTTTTTGGCCAGTTCGATTTGGTGGTTGAGTTGGCGTTGGAGTGCATCGGCATCGTCGCCATCGATCAGTCGGCGGTGGAGAGCTTCATCCAGGAGATCACCGACGGCACCGAGATCTTCGCGGACTTGGTCGACTTTTTCGATCAGCGTCGACATGAATTTCAGGTCGGCGTCCTCATCGCTTGCGAAGTGGAACGTTTGCACATCGCGAGCTTGGCCGTGTCGATCGAGTCTTCCGTTGCGTTGTTCGATGCGAGAGGGGTTCCAAGGGCAATCGTAGTGGAGCAAGTACCGTGCGGTGGACTGTAGATTGAGGCCTTCGGAGGCCGCATCGGTGGCGAGCAAGATCCGGACAGGGGCGGACTGGTCATTGAATTGGTCTTTGACGAACTCGCGAGCGGCATCGTCCATTCCACCGAAGAGGGCTAGGAATCGGTGTTGGGAGTCTGGGAAGGCCTTTTGGAGACGGTGGAGCAGATAGTCCAGGGTGGTTTTGTATTCCGTGAAGACCACGAGTCGTTCGTCGTCATTCCATCGGCTAGAGTCGACGGAATTGGTTTTGGGTTGTTTCAGCAGGAGCGATTCGATGCGATCGAGGAGTACATCGAAACGGGCATCGGTACGGGGGACCAGGGGTTTGTCGTTAGGGGAGTTGATATCCATGCCCATGCCCGCGATAGCCGTATCGATATCGGCGATTTCTTGGGTGATTTTGGGGGCGAATTCACGGAGCCAAGCACCGATGAGGGTCGAGGCCGTCGAGTGTCTGCGTTCGGCTTCGGAGTCATCGCCGGTGTCTTCTTCAGTATGTTTTTGGGCGGCGGCCAGATCGGCGTCCGAGGCGATGGTCGGTTCATCGAGTCCGAGTTTGAGTCGTTGCCAGGAGTTTGCGAAGGTGGCCGGGCCGCTTAGGAGTCGTTTGCTGAGGACTTCGATGGCGAAGGTGCCAGCG
>JBJTAQ010000145.1:0-10866 GCA_046090945.1 Pirellula sp. | reverse complement strand
GATTCGCAAGCGGCAGCAATTGATGGTGGCTATGACACCAGACGTCCAGCGGGTCCGCTGATTTGCGGGGTTCCCAGTTGCCAATTACACCACGGGGCAATGCGATTCAAGACGCAGAAGTGTAGCCACCAAGAGGCGTTGTGGCAACTGGGAACCCCGCAAATCAGCGGACCCGCTGGACGTCTGGTGTCATAGCCACCATCAATTGCTGCCGCTTGCGAATCACGTAGTATTTCGAAGCGGATCCTTGCTTGAAACTCGGGCTGGCAAGGATCCATTGGAGGTTTTCCATATTGACCGTTTGCCATTCCATGATCCCAACGATGATGTCCCCGACGATCAGTCGGTTCCTTGCCGCGGGGCTTCCAGGTCGTACTTCGGTTATCCTAAGTCCGCCTCGATAATCTTCGTTAATGCTGGCGACCTCGGAGGCGGTGACTGGGACGACTCGGATTCCGATTTGGTCCCAAGCGAGTTTGGCGACGCTGGCCTCGGAGACTCCTGAACCTGCGGGTCTGAGTTGCAGGGTTTGTGTGCTTCGGTTTTCCCCTCTAGCGATGGTCAGTTCGGCCAGTTCTCCTGGGCGACTTTCCAGGAGGGCGAGCTCGACATCGAGGCGTGTCTGGACGGGGATTCCGTTGACTTTCTCAATGATGTCGCATGCTTGCACGGCTTTCGAGTTCGAATCCTCAGCGCGATCGTTTCGAAGAATCAATCGACCTTGACCGTTTTCGAACGAACGGGTCAGTTCCAGGCCGTGGTCCACCGGTTCGCGGCGAACCGAGGCGACTAGGTTGGCCATCACTTCCAAGGCGGAGTCGACGGGGATGGCAAATCCGATCCCTTGAGCTCCTACTCGGACGGCCACGTTGATGCCGACGACATCGCCGTCCAAATTCAGCAGAGGTCCTCCCGAGTTTCCAGGATTGATGTCTGCATTGGTCTGGATGAGATCTTTGTATTCCTGGGTTCCATTGACTGGAATATCTCGATGCAGAGCGCTGACGATCCCTTGGGTGACGGTGTTTTGATATCCAAAGGGGTTGCCGATAGCGACGACGGTTTCACCTCGCATCAGGTCTGAAGAGGTTCCGAACTGGATGGTTGGAAGCTCTTTCGTTGCGGGGATCTTGATCAGCGCAAGGTCCGTTTCAGGGTCGTAGTTCAGAAGTTTGGCGATCGCGGTCGATCCGTCGGAGAGGGTGACTTCGATCCGACCGACATCTTCGACGACGTGAAGATTGGTGATGATGTAGCCTCGGCGATCGATGATCACCCCTGTCCCCATCCCGTTGACCTCTTGCTTGGACCCAGCGCCGTTGGAGGAAGCGGTGGCGATGGTTTTGTTCCCTTGGATACTCACGACCGCTGCTTCTGCGCGTTGGATGGCGCGCACGATCGGGCTTATCCGGGAACTTGGATCCGTGGCTTGTGCAGAAGCTGGTCCAAGCGAGAGGCTCAAGCCTAGCGCTATGCACGATGCGCGCAGTAGCGATCGGCTTGTGATTGCGAAACGAACACTCATTCTGGGCCCGGGTTTCTGCTCGGGAATGGTTCTGCGCAGGGGTTTAGCCACGGCAGAGAATCAATGCAACTGCGACGCCTAGCTGTACTGGAATTGCGGGTTCCGCGAGCAGTTTCGACGACGCCGTAAGCATCGGATCTTCCGCTTGTCCGGCATGATGCAGATCAAAATCGTGTTAACAATCATCCCACATGGATGATCTTACCTAGATTGCCAGGTTGCCCTAGTGTGATGCCAGGTCTGACCCTTAATCGAGCCCATCGATGGAGGGCATTTTCTATCCTGGTGGCCAAGCCAACGAGCGACCACCCAAAACATGGTAGTGAAGATGCGGAACCGATTGACCGCCATCGCTACCGATGTTTGTCACCACTCGATACCCACTCTCAGACAACCCACTCTGCTGAGCCACCTTGGCAACCACCCACTGCAAATGCCCCAACAACTCCTTGTCCTCAGATACTGCATCGGCCAACGATCGAATCGGTTTCTTCGGAATCACTAAAACATGCACCGGCGCTTGGGGATGGATGTCCGCAAACGCTAACGATTGCTCATCCTCATAAACAATCTTCGCAGGAATCTCCTTGCGAATGATCTTTGAGAATATGGTCTCCGACATGGCTTATCTCACCTTTCGTTTCTTTTTGCCTCATCTGTAAGGTCCTAGCAAACCGAATAGTTTAACAGTCCTGTTTCGACAAGGGAGTGTCATGCTAGCAAATCATCCAAGGTTTGGTCGTCTTGCCCGTTGGGTTCGTTGCGCGGCCGTTTCGTTTTGTTGTACTGGCTGTTCGATTTGCCCTTCTCCTTACGATGACGATTATGGGACCTATGGGACCAAGACCCCTCGGACGGACATGCGCCACGGCCGGGTCGGTTCTCTTTTTAGCGATCCGGCTTATGTCGGCCACTCTGGCTCGGAATCGATCGAGCACCTGCCTTACTCGATGCAGGAGGATCTGTTCCTGCCCGAAGGCGTGATCGTTGATGAGGTGATCACCGAGGGGGTCAGCCCGAGCGAAATCATCATCCAATAGCCCGATTCGACGGACTCATTCCGACCGAGTCATCTTGACGCCGCGGTGTGAATTTAGGTAACCAGGGGATTTCTGGATTCTTCCGAATCTCCCTTGGTCTATCACGAGGCTGCGCGTCGAATGGTACGGAAACCTCTTGCCTTGGCTCACTCGGCCAAAGAGCCAAAAATCTCGCGGCGTTCCTTGCTGATCGCTGCTGTGTCGTGCTCGTTGCTCTCCGGATGCAGGCTTTTGACTGGTAAGAAACCGGACGATTTGGATTTGGCTAACGCCAAATTGAAAGAGGTCATGGCCGATCCGGATCGTTTCCGACTCATCAGCGAGGTGGCGAGGGTTTCGGGTGCGACCCCACGGAGATTTCAGTCCCTGGGCTTGATCACCAATCTGCCGGGTACCGGTGGTGTGGTCAAACCCAGTCCCCAGCGTGACATGATGCTCGAAGAGATCCGCCGCAACGATATCTTGGATGCCGAGCGACTGCTGGATTCTCCGATGACAGCGACCGCCAAACTGAGTGTTGTGGCCAACCCTTGCGACCAAAAGGGCGATTTGGCGGATGTGCTCGTCGAATGCTCGACCGAATGCGATGCGACCGATCTTCGCGAAGGCCACTTGATGGAGTCCCACTTGTACGAGTACTTCAGCGTCACCGATAGCCAACTTCGAAAGAGCCATGAAAGAGCTACTGCCAAGGGTGAATTGCTGATCTTTCCAGCCTCGTATTCCAAAACCAATGCAATCAACCCTCTTAAGGGTGTGGTCTTAAGCGGTGGAAAAATCAAAGACGAATCGCGCATGGCGATCTTGGTCTCCAAGGATTATCGCCACGTCCATTGGGTCAAAGCCATGGAAACAGCGATCAATCGAAGATTCTACTACCAGGATGCTGGTAAGCAGGTGACGGTAGCCAAGGGCAAGAACGATCGAGAGATTCGCATCGCGGCGCTCCCGAAGTACCGTTTCGATCCAACGCATTATCTAGGAACGATCTTGTTGTTAGGCTTCGCAGAGACATCTGAACAAGTCGCCGAGCGGCTTGGTTCGTGTCGAAAAATGATCGGTGATCGAGAATTGGCTCGCCGTGCGGCTTGGGAATTGGAAGCCATCGGTAGCGACGAAGCGATCGAAGTGCTGAAGTTGGCGTTGTCCAATGAGGACGATCATATCCGTTTCTATGCAGCGCACTCGCTTGCTTATATGGATCAACCCGAGTCGGTTCCAATCCTTGAGAGCCTAGCAAGATTTTCGCCCATGTACCGCGCTCATTGCATGATAGGCTTGTGCATCAACGACCATCCAACGGCCCGTGAATCGCTTGAGTCATTGATGCAGGATCCGGATCCCGAAGTTCGCTTCGGCGCTTATTGGTACCTGCACCATCGCGATTCCCGCAATCCGATGATCGCTGGAGAGGCCATCGGGGACTCCTTCCACTTCGTTCGAATCCCCAGCGATCATCCTCAGATTTGCGTGTCGATGGAACGCCGGCCAGAAGTGATCCTGTTTGGATCAAACCCTGCGATCGCGCTGAGCAAGCAACTGGAACCGACCCCGAATTTGCGGATCACTCCGATGCCCAGCGGTCTGATCCGCGTCGCGAAGCGAACGCTTCGAGGTGAAATACTCCAGTCCATCATCTCCTCGGATTTCAACTCCTTGGTCAAGTCGATGCTGGCGGTCGAAGGGAATTATGGAGATATCGTTCACACGCTCGATGCGATCGCGCAATGCGGGGGTTGCTCGGCTCCGATCGCCCTGCATCCTCTGCCTCGCACGGGCCGTCTGTACGGTCAAAAGACAGAGATCGATGCCGAGCCGACTGAATCGGAGGATTCATCCTCGGCGGATTCCTCGGAAGAGAACTCGCAGAGCGATGAGGTTCAGAGCCCAGAGGTCGATGCGACTCTCGGAACGATTAAATCCTATGGCAACTCGAAGACTCCTTGGTATCGGCGCATGCCTTTTACAAATACCTCGGACTGAGAGGACGCATGTTACGAGCGCTGGAACTCTCTGGTTTCAAAAGCTTCGCGGATCGAACGCGATTTGAATTTCCCGACGGGATCACCGTTGTTGTCGGGCCTAACGGTTCGGGAAAGTCCAATGTCGTCGATGCCATCAAGTGGGTTTTAGGTGCTCAGAGTGCCAAAGCGCTGCGCGGATCGGACATGACGGATGTGATTTTCAAGGGCTCGGCGCAGGGAGGCCGCAAGCCGTCCAACAGCGCAGAAGTCACCTTGATCCTGGACAACCGGAAACGGATTTTGCCGATCGATCTAGATGAAGTGCACGTCGGACGGCGCGTCTACCGCAGCGGCGAAGGGGAATATTGATCAATGGTCGAGCATGTCGGCTCAAGGATGTTCGGGAGCTGTTCCGCGGCACTGGAGTTGGATTCGATGCTTATAGCTTGATTGAACAGGGCAAGGTGGATCGACTGCTTCAGTCATCGGCCAAGGATCGTCGAGCGATCTTTGAGGAGGCTGCAGGTATTTCCAGGTTCAAAGCGCGCAAGGCGGAGGCGGAGAAACGCTTGACCCGCGTCGATCAGAATATGGTTCGATTGCGAGACATTGTCGAAGAGGTCGGCGGTCGGCTTCAGGCGCTCAAAAACCAAGCGACACGCGCTCAACGCTATCGCGAACTCAACGCCAAGATGCTCAAGCAACGCCGCCAGCTTGGGCTCCTGGAACGCATGGAACTGCAGCAGCAACTGGGCAAAATCGACCAGCAGCTCGATCAGGCCATCGAGCATAAAAAAGAATTCGAACGGCAGTTAGGCGATGTTGAATTCAATGTAAAAGCCGCAACTGACGCATTGCGAAATTGCCAAGAGTCGCTCGATACTTGCAACCAACGCATTATCGAACTTCAAACCACTCAAGCCCAAAAGACTGGTGAATTAGCATCGGCAAGGCAGCGGCATTCGGAATGGCTGACCGAGCAAGCCAATTTGCAGGATCGAATCGAGTCGCTAGAGCGACGTGTTTCGATCAGCCAGGAGGAGATTGGCGAACGGAATCGCGAGTTGCTCGAACTGAATTCCCATCGGAAGGCGATGGAGGAATCCTTGAGTCTGCTCGATGCTCAATGCAAGGCTCTGGATCTAAAGCTACAAGAACATCGATCGGCTTTGGAGCAACTGCGGCTCGACAAGCAGAACCTACGCGAACAGATATCTAAATGCCGTTACGACTCGACGCTCTATGAGTCCCAGCTCGAGCAGCTCTCTGAAACGATCGAACGCCGACGGCAGGAATCGGCAACAATCCAGCAACAGCTTCAGCAGTTGCAGCAGGAATCCGAGCAGTTGTCGGCTGACAGACAGAAGGCTTCACAGGAGCATTTAGCCGCGATCTCGGATCGGGATATGGCCAAATCCCAATTGCAGCAGATCGCTTTGCTACAAGACCAGCACCTAAGGGAGTTGCTCGAAGTGCAATCCCAGGTTCAGGGTTTACGGGAACGTCGCAAGGTCCTCGAAGAGCTCGAGGAGCAGTTTGCGACTGCTGGCAAAGGAGGCCAGCAATTGATCCGAGCGGCTGGAAGCATCGTGGATCAAAATACCAATGAGAAACACTATTCGCTAGAAACGAATTTGCTCGAGCGGGCTACGAAATCGATCCAAGGGATCGTGGCCGATCTGATCACCTCGGAGCTTCATCTTGCACCGCTGGTCGATGTGGCTTTAGGATCGCATGCCGATGCGGTGGTTCTTTCCGACGGGCAGATTGTGGACTGGATCCAGGATGGAAGGTTGCTACCTCAGGGCCGCGTTACCTTGCTCAGGCTCGATCGGCTTCCTGCCCGCCGGACCGGTGAGAAGATCCAGCTCGATGGATTGCGGGGCGTTCTAGGGCGTGCCGATCGGCTGGTTCGCTACGATTCAACACACGAGCCGCTGGTCCGATCCTTGCTCGGGACAACTTGGTTTGTCGAGTCGTTGACGACCGCGCTGGAGCTGAGCCACCTGCGAGGTGCTGGCTTGCGCTTCGTCACGGCCGAATGCCAACTGGTCGATAGCGACGGGAGCATCACCATCGGTTCGTTACAAGCTGGACTGGGTTTGGTTTCAAGACGCAGCGAGATGCAGGCTGCCGATGAGCAGATCGAGCATTTGCAACAGCAGTTGGATTTGGCAAAATCGACGCTGGAGCAAACTCAACGCGAACACCAAAGCGCCGCCGACCAGGTCCGCTTGAACGAGCAGCAGGTATTTCATACCCAAAGGGTTATTGAATCGCTCCAAGAGAGGTTCGATGCAATCGAAGGGCGTGCGGAGGAAATGCGTCATGCGCAATCCCAACTCCAGACATCGATCTCAGAGCAACTTCAGAACCAGTCGGCCTTGCAAGAGATCCTCAGGGGTTGTGCGAGCGAATCGGATCGACTCAATCAAGAGTCGCACCAGTTGCAACTCAAGCTCGAGCAGACCGAGGAGGATTTTGAGTCGCTTGAGCAGCAGACCCGGACAACGCACAGCGATTTAGTCGACAAGCGTGTGGCTGCCGCTCGCTTGGAACAACGTATCGACGGGCTGCGCACGACCCTCGATCAATTGCTCAACGATAGCAACGAGCGGCATCATCATGTGCAAGCTGCCAAGGACAATCTGCAGACTCTCGCGCAGCGTATTGTCGACATCACGACATCGATCGATAATCTCAGGGCTGCGCTTTGCGAAGAGGATCAGCAGGTTTCTGATCTCCAACAACAACGATCGGATGCAAGCCAAGCTGTGGAGTCAAAGCAGTTTGAGCTTCAAGGCATCCTTCAAAATCGCGATGCAATTCAGAGACAGATTGACAAATGGACCGATCGCTTGGCAAACTACCAGCATGAGCAAAACCGTCTATCTGAAGGGATCAAGGCGTTTGTCTTGCGCTATCAAAACGATTATCAGATCGATCTTGATGCTCAGGATCCAGAAGCGCTTGACCAAGACGATCAGGACGAGGAATTGAGTTTGGATCGATATGGATTGGAATCGCAGTTGAGCGCACTGCGACACGAGATTCAAGCCACCGGAAGTGTTAATCTTGAAGCTCTCGACGAACTCGAACAACTTCAGTCTCGCTATGATACGCTCTGTGGCCACGAAAAAGATTTGCTCGAAACCAAAGCCACGCTCACACGAACGATGCAAAAGATCGATGCAGATTCGCAGACCCTGTTTGTAGAGACGCTGGAAAAGATCCGCGCTAATTTTCAAACCCTCTACCGCAAATCGTTCGGTGGGGGCCACGCGGATATCGTCCTTGAGAATCCCGAAGACCCAGAAAGCGGTATCGAAATCCTGGCTACCCCACCGGGCAAGACCACCTTCAGCAACAACCTTCTCAGCGGTGGTGAAAAAGCTCTGACTGCCGTATCGCTCATCATGGCTTTTTTCCAGCATCGACCAAGCCCGTTTTGTGTGCTTGACGAAGTCGACGCGCCGTTTGACGAAGCCAACATCGGTCGGTTCGTCAATGTTCTGAATGAATTCCTCGATTCGACGAAGTTCATCGTCGTTACCCACAGCAAGAAGACGATGACCGCCGCCGACATGATCTATGGTATCACGATGCAGGAAAGTGGCGTTTCGCGGCAAGTCTCGGTCAAATTCGAAGAGGTCGACGAGCACGGACAGATCCTTCGCCGCGAAAGCCGAGCTGCCTAAGATCCCGACGCATCAGGCTCGATCGAATTTGAAGTCTCCATGGAACTTGCGGAATTCAAGATTTTTTTCGCCATTCCGCTTAAACCAGCGTCGAATCGTGCCGAATAAAACGAAGAACTCGACAGCCTACGCAGTTTAACAACACCACCGCTATGCAGATCCAATCGACTCGATTCGGGCAGTTACAAATCAGCCACTCGGACCTGATTTTCATGCCTCACGGCTTGATCGGATTCGAAGACTACCGTCATTGGATATTGCTAGCATCTCGGGAAACCGAAGAATTGGCTTGGCTGCAGAGTGTGGCTTTGCCGAACGTTGCCTTGCCAATGATCAGTCCGCGTCGATTCCTGCCGAATTATCGCCTCCAAGTCCAACGCAGGGACCTGGAAGTGCTGCAGATGCATTCGAGGGATCAGGTTTACGTTTTGTCGGTATTGAGCAAGAACGGAGAGCATTGGACGACGAATCTCAAGAGTCCGGTGATTCTCAATTCGACGCGTCGGTTGGCTGTTCAGGTGATCGTGATCGACGAGCAGCCTCTGGCGCAACCGATCATCTTGACCGATGCGGCGGAGCTTCAAAAAGTCGCTTAGTGGAGCGAGGTATTGAGGCGACTGACGGTGATGTTTCCGGAAAAGCACATGGCCACATCGAACTGGTCGCTTCGAGGTCGCTCTTGATAGTTGCTCCGGTACTTGACGGCCTGCGCTTGGCCGTCGATGGAAGCGAAATCATATCCGAGCATTTGAGGCTCGGGCTCGACGTGGGCTAATTCGAGCTCAACGCCTGCATGATCGACGACGGGAAGATTCACATTCCAGAATTGGTTCTCTTGAAGTTTGATCGACTTCAGTTCAGACCAAGCGTGGGCTGCCCGCAGAGCCGACAGTGGCCAGTCGCGTGGACGATCTCTGCGAAGGTATTGCGAGATTGCCATAGATGGAAAGCCCAGCAAAGCGGCTTCGCGCGCCGCTGCGACGGTCCCGCTGTAGTGAATATCGACTCCGAGATTGCCCCATTCGTTCACGCCAGAGAGCACCCATTTGGGCCGAATGCCCAGATACTTGATCGCCACGCGAACGCAGTCAGCTGGAGTTCCGCTTACTTTCCATCGCATCGATTCCAGTGGGATGATTGTCAGTGCCTCGGCTGTGGTCACTGCGTGCGAGCAGCAGCTTCGAACGGTATCGGGGGCCACCATCGCTAGTGTTCCAATGCTACCGATCGCTTGGCACAGAGACTGCAAGCCTTCGGCGTCATAGCCGTCGTCGTTCGTCAGCAAGAAGTCCACATCCCTACCGCTCAACACGTGAGCCTCAGGAGTGCTTGGTGTGAGGATTCCAATAGCTCATCGTAGTCGTATTCTTCGACATCCTCGCCGATGAGTTCTACTTCGTAATAGCCCTGGTAACCACTGCTTTCGATGGTTTGGATGATTGGAGCGATCGGCACGTGACCGTGTCCGAGCAGGCATCGGTTTTGCGATCCGTTGGGGGCCGATTTGGAATCACCGCACTGCACTAGCCGTATATGGGGTGTGATCTCTGGCAGCCAATCAAGTACCCTGGGGTCCTGGGCCATGTGATAGCAGTCAAAAACGATGCCGATGTTCTCTTGATCGATCTGCGAGAGGACTTCAAGCGTCTCAGGAATATTGGTCAAAAAGGAAAAATCGTGCGCGCAGCCTGAGTGCATCGGTTCGAGAGCTAGTTGTACACCCAAGACCGAAGCGGCTTGCGCGACCTCCTTGAGAGCCGATACCAGCAAGCGACGCACGTGGCTCCGCGTATGGCCGGCGCGCGATCCGGCCAAAATCACCAAGCAATCGGCTTGCAACTCCGAGGCGACGCTAACGGCTTCCAGAGCATCATAAAGTGACTCGCTGTGGGACCGGCCATCGAAGCCAGTGAATCCACCTGCCCAATGGAGCGAGGAAACATTCAGGCCCAGGTCGTCGAGCAGCTCCCGTCCCTTGGACTCCCCGAAATCTGAAAGTTTCGCTCGCCAGATACCGATCGCTTGGAATCCGTGGTCGCGGTAGCGGATCGCATCGTCTTCAAAGCTCCATCGCATCGTGGAGACTTCTAGGACTGATAGTCTTTCTCTCCAGAGCTTACCCATGGAAACGATCCGTAATGCCAAATGCGTAATGCCAAACAAAGGCACATCCGATGCTTGCCCGGAATCCAGCGATCGGGGTGTGTCGGATATTGAACCAAGAGGCAACAGTATGCCGAGCTTTGATGCTTCCGTAAAGTATGCTTCCGTTCAGCGCAACGGATCGAGTTGCCGATCGAGCTCCTACGAGAGCTGCGTAGAAATCAAGCAGACTGCCAAGACTTTGGTTTTTAAGATGAGAAAAAAATCGGCACACCGATTTTCGGTGGTCGATTGCCCCGATCGATGTAGAAAATTTCTCCCTCGGATTTTGGTTGTTCGGTTGTGTTTAAAAAAACGATAAAAAATTACCTGGATCAAAGACAGCTTTGGCACACGAAGTGCATCGATGGGCGAATGCAATCGAGATTAAGGACTCGATGGAAGGGGTTTGGCCGTTGCGAACCCGATGAGTATTTTACTGGGGTGAATGACTAAGAAACCGCGGTGGACTGGGATTGGCTGGAAGAGGGAGAGGA
>JBJTAQ010000144.1:0-2808 GCA_046090945.1 Pirellula sp. | reverse complement strand
CGCACGGGACTGATTGCCGTTCGGAGGTTTGTGTTACTGCACGAGCGCTGTAACAGATTTCTGGGGTATGTACCGCTATAGGTCCTTTAGGCCCGAAAACTAAAAAAACGTTCACCACTTCGCCGGTAGCTTGATGCACATAAACACGTGAGATATACCCATTTGCTTCCAGAATGCCGTAGATTGTTCTATCGTCAAGTATCCCTTCCTCCTCGCACTTCCAAGGTCCAATCTCCATCGGGATGCTGTTGAGTTGTTTACCGAGGGACTGTATGTCTTCGGCGACCCCCCATCGATTGGACAACACGCCGTGTGCTACACCACCCAGGAGTATGATCGCCAAGGCGCTTACAACTCCCAGATACCACTTATTCAAGTCAGCCCCTTTGGCAATATTTCTTTGATCGGCCGGCGGATTTTCCGGCGGCGTTGTAGGGGAGACATCTGGCATGATTTCGGTTTTTTGCTCGTTATTCATGGAATCGTCTTTCAGTATTGCCTATTATATTTATTTCCAACCTAGTTTAAGGCTTCAAAGTCCCTTCTTCAAACTTTTGCAGTGCTGCTTGATCGTCCGGGGTGAGAATCGACTTGCGCAACTCTACAGGATCGACTTTTGATTTGACCCTCAAAGCCTCCTCATCCCTCCCACCCTTCAAGAGTGCTTGGTATAGGTGGAAAACAACTCTTGGGTCATTCGTTGCCGATGCTGCGACCTCCAAAATCGGAATGGCTTCATCAAATCTGTTAGCCAGCATCAAGATTGCAGCTTTGGAGTCGAGCAACAATGGCTGCTTGCCCGCAATCCTAATCGCTTGATCGATCAATGACAAAGCTTCTTGGGTGCCATCCGGTTGCTCTCCTAAAAGGATCGCAAGATTGTTCAGTGCCACGACGTCGTTAGGCTTTAACTTGACAATTTTTTTGTAAGCATCGATTGCCTTGTTGGATTTTTTCTGGGCAAGCCACATATCGGCAATCGACAATAAAAGTTCGGCATTTTGATCATTCGAGGAGCCTATCTCAGAGAGCGCTTCGTCACCCTGCTCTGAGAGATCTTGAGAAATATCCCCGACGGAGAGCAACCCTGCTAAGAGCCTTGCGACCTCGGGTGATTTCTCCGATTTAAGCTTCTCGAGCAAGTATCGGATCGCCGATTCTTTAGCCGTCGCATCCTCGGATCTTGCTAAGCTTCGAATGTAGTTTACTCCTCTTCTTCCATCGAGTTCAAAGGCTTGTCTAAGAGACTGTTCGGCTTCCCTGGATGCACCGAGTTCGTTCAAAGCATCACCGGCGCTTGCTAAGATAGTTGCTTTTTCGGAGGGTTCGGCATTCGCCTCCAACTTATTCAACTGAGCATCGCGCCAAGTGATCAGCAACGTCTTTGCTCGCTCCTGATTTCCGGAGATCTTCTGCAGGCGTGCGCGAAGAACCACTGCAATGAAACTTTCTGGTTCCTGTGCGTTCAATCGATCCGCAATCTCTGTTGCCTCAACGACTCGGTCTTGTTTGATCAAGAAGTCTGCATAGGTGTACAGATACTCTCCGGGGACTTGTGCGCTGCGACACAACGTAGCTAGCTGTTTCCCGGCGGCAGTCAGCAACTGTTTAACTTGAGGACTCTCAGCGTCTTGGATTTCGGCTAACGCTGCGTTTCGAACATAAATCGATGCTAACCGGAATCGATCTTGATCGGTACGATTTTTCGGGTCTTCGACCAGGGCTTCCAGGAGATACTGAGCCAGTGCTAAGTCCTTTTGCTGGCCCTTTCGCGCAAGCAATTCGGCTCGCAATCGCCGGTCGTCCGGGTTATCCGCCAATTTTTCATTCTGATAAATCTGATCGATCGTCGCCCAATCTTGATCGCTTCCACGAGCTGCTAAAAGGGTCACATAGGACCTTCGAACTCCGCCTTCCTGCGGTAGGTTCGCAAACAAGGTCTTGTAAAGACTAATAGCTTCATCCTGTTTACCCTGTGCGAGCAACAATCTTGCCATACGATCATCAATGGAATTGGGATCCTTGCTGGATTTCCGAGCCTCCATCAGGGCGTTTTGTGCGAGATCCATTTTGCCAATTACTTGATAGAACTCGGCTAACGCAAGGTATTTGCTTGTCGGTTCGATCGACGACTTAGTCAGATCCGCTAAAAGCAAATCGACTTTCTCAGTTTGCTTGCTAGCAAAATAAAGTCCGAAGGCTGCACTGAATACCGGCAAGCTCTTGTCCTCGGAAAGCTCACGAGCTCTTGCGATGGATTGCTCGGCCTTAACCAATTCTGCGGATCTTAGCGGTTCAGGTTGACCTCGGGACGCCATCTCGGTGACTTGTCCGAGCCAGACCCAAGCCATAGGATCGCGAGGGCGGGAATCCGTACCGGCTTTAGCAAGCTCGAGCATATTCCTTTGGTCCCTGCCCGACAAACCGATCGCTATCGAGGAAAGTCGTTGGGATCGATTGACCCGGTCTCCCAAACGATCGATAATTCCGGCGAGTTCTGCTCCTTGACCTTGTGCTATCATCAATTCCGCAATTCGCTCGTAAGTTCGGATATTCTGTTCACCCAACCTGATAGCACGATTAAGATCCCGAATCGCATTTGGGAAATTACCTTTCGCATCCTCCACAAGTCCCGACAGGACATAGGTCGCAGTCCAAGAGGAGCGTCGCTGGACCAGATAATTGGTGAGGATCTCGATTTCAGATAGGTCTGTCTTATTCTCGATCTGTGCTTCGGCAAGTAGTCTTCTAGCTCGCAAATAACGCCACTCAGTTCCATCGGCACCTTCCAACTCCCGAATCTGTTTT
>JBJTAQ010000143.1:0-3224 GCA_046090945.1 Pirellula sp. | reverse complement strand
TTGCAAGCCGAAGCGATTCGCACGATGGGAATGTTCGAACCGAGCGATCCGAAGATAACCGAGTATCTGCTTGAGCAGATTCAAGCAAGCAGCCATCCAACCTCGGACATTCACACCCTATGCAGTTTGGCGCAATGCAGTTCAAAACGGACCGAGGAGCAAACGCTAAAAACCGCCTCGACTCTCAGCGAGTTGGTTCGCAAGATCAAGGGTCGGGGGCTCTACACAGACAATCAATGGCCTGCGCGACTCAAGCAGCTCATCGGTGCGTTGAGCAAGAGGGATACTGGCCTTGGGGCTGCCTATGCAGCCTTGAGCGAACCGCTCATCGGCGATGACTTGGTCGTCGTCAATGCGTTCTCGGACGAGATACAGAAGCTGATCAAGCAGCGCGTGCGCAAGGATCTTCTGAACCTACCGCTTGATCGATGGGAAGTGCCCGTGATCAAGTTTGCGATTTCAGGGACGATCGATCCAATGCTTCGAACATCGCTTCGAAAAGCCTGCGAGATCGACTCACTGCGTCCTATATGTTTGGAAATTTTAGCCAAGGAGCCTGATGAGTCGGAATACGATCTATATGTTCAGACGCTCGAATCCTCGGATCGATCCAGCTGGGCCAACGCTTGGAAGGCGCTCGAGCAGATCGGGCAAATGCAAGCCGCCCGCGAGTATCCGCTGCTTGCGAAACTCGTATCGGCTTCCTTGAATTCAAACGTCTCTTTGCCCAAAGATGCCCTGATGCAGCGTGCGAGACTTGCTGCCAAAGAGCTGCAAAAACCCGAGCCACCCAAGTCGACCAATTGGAAGGAATGGGAGTCGTACTACACCCAAGAGTTGCCACAAAGCCAGCAGTCCGAACTGGTGCTGCCCAGTGCTCAGGTCGATTTAGAGTCGCTTGCCGTGGAACTCAAGGGCCTGCGGGGTGAGGCCGAGCGAGGCAAGTTGGTTTACCAAGCCAAATGCGCGCAGTGCCACGGCGGTCAAACCGCCTTGGGACCAGCGCTCAGCGGGGTGGCCAAGCGATTTTCATCGATCGATTTGCTTCGGTCGATTTACGAGCCGAGCCGCGATGTCCCCGATCGCTATCGATCGATGCGCGTGCTGACGGTCGACGATGAGCTGCTGACTGGGTTGGTCGTCTACCAAGCTTCCGATGGCGTGACACTTCAAGCTGCCGATGGGAATATCCTTCGCATCAACGCCGACTCGATCAAGCAGAAAGGTTACTCGACCGAATCGCTGATGCCAAAAGGGTTGCTTGAAGACAAATCCTCGCAAGACGTCGCAGATCTGATGAGTTACTTGCAGTCGTTGTAACCGCCATTGAGTAGCCTCAAGAACCTACGAATTCTCGACGGGACTAGCGACCGATAAACGGTTCTTGGCCACCAAGCAGACTTCGCGTCGGTTGTGAGCAAGCTGACGGACTTGGACATCGCCGTAGCCCCAGGAGGCAACGCGATCGATGAATTCGGGAATCAGTGCCGAGGTCTCCCACTCCGGCAGTTTGATCGTCAATACCAAGGCGCGAAGTTTGGTCGTCGGATACTTGACGATATCCTCGACCGTATCGAGCGTGTACTTGGGTGCCACGTTCGCATCGCAAACCAAGATCTTGAACGGACGAAAGAGTTTGCGTTTGACTTGGAGCGAACGATTGCGCCAGTGTGTGAAATTCGGATGCTTGAGAATCCGCTCGTCCATCTGGGCAGGATCGATCCCGGTGACCAACGCCCCTTGATCCAGCAGCCATTGGCAAGCCCCCCCGGGGCTCGATCCGATCTCGACAATCCTTTCGCCAGGATGAATTTGAAGGTTCGACCAAGCAAAGGCTTCAGCGATTTTCAGATAAGCTCGGGATAAAATCATTTCGGGGATTGGGAATTCCGGAACTCCCCCAGGCCACTGGTCATAGGTGTGCTGGGCGGTTTTCGTCGCGATCCACCAACGATTGGGCTCATCGATGATGATCTCCAAGATGCGCGGATGCTCGATGCTGGTCCGAGCCGGATTGCTCGATGAGTCGTGCGAATCAAAAGAAGGTCGATTGGCGATCACCGGTTTTGAATTCACACCTGCGGATCCAGAGCCCAAGGCGGCTCGAAATTGCTCGGCGACCAGCCATGCAAGAGGCGTACCGCCGGGCTCAAAGCCGTTCCAGCCCGGCTCAGCCATATCCCGTTGCCAAACGTGGCACACCTCCCAATCCAGCAAACCGATCAGTTCCGTGACCTGCTCGAGCATCTTCGACGACTCGGTCCCCTCGACTTTTCCAAGGACCACTCCGCGGGAGCGAATCAGAGGGTGTTCGGGCAACGCCCGAGACCACTGGGGAACGGCCAACTGGCTTTTTAGCGTCAAGAAACCCCTAGCCGAGTAGGCCAGCCGGAACGGACCGTTGGGTTCACAGAGTGACGACTTGAGGACCGCCGCTGCGCCGTGCTGGCAAGCAACGTATAAGAAAGACTGTTTGGAGTCAGGCAAAGTCATACGGAATTCGGTGATTGGCTGGCTAGCGAGTCTGCTATGTTGCCTGTAAGTTGGAGAAAAAGGGTCAATGCGATCTGGCGGGATGTGGACGCCTGAGGGCTCTATCGTCTATAAATAAGCTTAATAACAAGAGTTTCGGTTAGGGAAATTTCGACGAAGTCTTTTTCGAAATGTCGACTTGTTGGAATTGGATCATTTTTTGAAAAGGGAGCATCCTCGGAACCTGTATGGCAAAAAACGAAGAAGCATTTGAAGTAGAAGGAACGGTAACCGCAGCGTTGGCGAACACCCGTTTCAAGGTACAGTTGGATACTGGGACTGAGGTTTTGGCACACGTTGCGGGCAAGATTCGCAAGAACTTCATTCGGATTGTTCCAGGGGACAAGGTTCGTGTCGAGCTCTCGCCGTACGATTTGACCAAGGGGCGTATTGTATTTCGGGAACGCTAATCGGTATCCGGGATTAGAAAACGTTTCTGGATAACTTCCAAGAAATCCCGCTGGCCGTCGAATGCTAACAAGCCTGCGGGTTTTCGCAGTCCATTTTTACTTGTTTTTTACTGAACCGCTTTTAAATCTGAAGGTAAGGAGCTGTGGTCTATGAGGTTTCGACGATTGGCAGTGGCGGGTATATCCGCAGCGAGTTTTTTTGGTTCGGGTGCATTGTTATGCGTACCGACTCATCGTGTTTATGGCCAGGACACCAAGGCTTTAGAGATTCCTGGATTTGAG
>JBJTAQ010000142.1:0-9693 GCA_046090945.1 Pirellula sp. | reverse complement strand
ATCTGATGCATATCTCCACCTCACCGCAGTACGCGATCATCGCTTCCTGTGATGTCGCGGCGGCTATGATGGAGCCACCTGGAGGAACCGCACTGGTCGAGGAATCGATCATGGAAGCGATCGACTTCCGCCGCGCGATGCGCAAAGTCGACGACGAGTGGGGAGCCGACTGGTGGTTCAAAGTCTGGGGTCCGGATTCGCTGGCCGAAGAGGGTATCGGCGAACGGGACGACTGGATCCTCAAGGGTGACGAAGATTGGCACGGCTTCGGCAAACTCGCCGATGGCTTCAATATGCTCGACCCGATCAAGGCCACTATCATCACCCCTGGACTGGATGTCTCGGGCCGCTTTGCCGATTCGGGAATCCCCGCTTCGATCGTCACCCGTTACCTTTCCGAGCATGGAGTGATCGTCGAGAAAACCGGCTTGTACTCCTTCTTTATTATGTTCACCATCGGGATCACCAAGGGGCGATGGAACACCTTGGTCAGCGCCTTGCAGCAGTTCAAGGATGACTATGACAAAAACCAACCGATGTGGAAGATCCTTCCTGAATTCGTCCAGCAATACCCGCAATACGAGCGCGTCGGCCTAAAAAATCTCTGCCAACGCATTCACGACACCTACAAGTCGCATGACGTGGCTCGCGTCACGACCGAGATGTATCTCTCGCCCATGCAACCGGCGATGAAGCCTTCGGACGCGTTTGCAATGATGGCTCACGACGAAGTCGACCGCGTTCCGATCGACGAGCTCGAGGGCCGTGCGACAGCCGTGCTGCTGACACCCTATCCTCCCGGAATCCCCTTG
Organism: Pirellula sp.; assembly: GCA_046090945.1. Classification (GTDB taxonomy): domain Bacteria; phylum Planctomycetota; class Planctomycetia; order Pirellulales; family Pirellulaceae; genus JBKCUI01. The sequence goes on along the minus strand of JBJTAQ010000142.1, from coordinate 8,881 downwards.
CTGATCCCCGGAGAACGATTCAACAAGTCGATCGTCGAATACCTACGCTTCGCCCGGATGTTCAACCAGAAATTCCCCGGGTTCGACACCGATATCCACGGATTGGTCGAAGACTCCAACGACGGTAAACTCGAGTACTTCATCGATTGCGTTCGCACCTAATCCAAGATGCACCGCTCGCTTTACGATGCACTTTGCCAAGCCGCAAGTGAGCACCCAAACCAGGTCGCTTGGATTATCCCCTCAGTTCGCTCGATCCAAACAATCGCATGGAGCGAATTTCGCCAGCATGTGGATCGACTAGCCAGGTGGCTAGCAAGTAGCGGGATCACTCGCTCAGATCGCGTGGTAAACCTAGAGCCAAACTCCCATCGCTGGGCTATGCTCGATCTTGCATGTGCAGCCCTTGGCGCTATCCACTCTCCGATCGATCCCCGCTGGCATACAAATCAGATCAAAAAGGCAATCGATTCTCTTGAACCCAAGGCGATCTTCACAACCCGCGATCTCGGCCTGGGATGCAAGAAAACCAAAACCATCGAGCAAGCCCTCGAGCAAGCGACAATCGCCGCTTGCGAAACCCAAGTTCGTGGCTGGCAAGATGCTGATCTTGCCGAACAAACCGCGAACATCCTCTGGACATCTGGAACCTCTGCAAGTCCCAAGGGAGTCATGCTCAGCCACTGCAATCTCCTAACAAATGCCTACGCAAAACTCGATGCCATGCCCCAGCAATCGACCGATGTGCGGCTGAACATACTCCCTTTTGCACACGCCTATGCCAGAACCTGCGAATTGACCACTTGGCTACTTTCAAAATCAGCGATGGCTTGCGCTGTATCGAGCCATACCTTTAGCGATACAGCCCAAGGAATTCAACCTACGCTCATCAATGCAGTCCCCTCTCTATTTGAATACTGGATCAAAGCGGCAGACCAAGTGTCGACGGAAGCTAGATCAAACTTGTTGCGCAGTTTCTTCGGCGGACAAGTCCGACAGCTTGCAAGTGGCGGAGCTGCGATCGGCGACTCGATTCGACAGAGGCTGGCCCAAGAATCCTTGCCGATCTTCCAAGGTTATGGGCTGACCGAGGCATCACCAGTGGTTTGTTCGAATCGTGCTGCACCCGCCGTGCTCGATGGGGTGGGACCTCCGGTTCAAGGTGTCGAGCTGCGAGTTGACAGCAACCAGCGTCTTTGGGTACGCAGCCCGGGATTGATGCAGGGATATTGGCGAAATGAAGCTGCAACATCCGAGCGAATCCAGAACGGATGGCTCGATACGGGTGACTGCGTCGCCTTTGGTACAAACGCTACAAACCTTTACGTCACTGGACGCGCCGACGATATCCAAGTGCTCAGCACGGGATACAAGTTTTCTCCGAGAATGCTCGAACAACCTATCGAACAGATCGACGGCATCGTTGCTTGCGTCGTGCTCGGGACCAACCGCCGCCGACCGATCGCCATCGTTTGCAGCCAAGAGCGATCTGACCTGCTTTCCCAATCTCAACTGCTTGAAATAATCCACAGTCGTCTCATCGAACAACCAGAGCACTTGAAAATCTCCCAAGTCGTCGTGTGCACAGAGGCGTGGACTGTAGAGAACGGGCTCAGGCACTGGAAAGGTGGCGTGAATCGCAAGGAAATCGCTCGGCGGTTTGCTCCCGATTAAAGATTTGCAGTTAGAATATAAGCTTTGCGGATCTGTTGTCACGAAACGAAACCGATTCGCCCATGAATCCCTGGAATATGATTGAATGAACCGTCGCATCGACCAGCTCTACCAAGAAGGCACGATTGCCATCGCCGATGGAAACCTATCCCGAGGTAAGAAGTTGGTCGACAAAATCATGGCGCTCGATCCGCTGTCCCCGATGTCGATCGAACTGGCCGGCGACTTTGCTAGAGCCTCAGGCGAAATCGATGAAGCTCTTGGCTGGTACGAGAGATTGACAGCCGAAAACTTCTCTAACGAATGGCGAGGGATTGGCTTCATGAATATCGCTTCGATCCACCAAGCCGATCGAGCCTGGGATAAAGCGATCGATTATTTCCAAAAAGCCCTCCAAGAGTTTCTCCAACTCCAGGATCAAGAGCGGGCTTGGTATGCCAAGCAAACGATCGGGGAAGTCCTTTTAGAGTGTGGTAGGTTTCAACAGTCTGCCGATACCCTGGAAAAATTGTTCGATGAAATGCGGGCACACCCGAAACGACGCCGTTTTCTTGACGACTCTCTGGATGTCCGACGGGTACTCGCCGAAGCTTATCGGTTCATCGGGCGCATGGATGACTCCCGATATCAATGGGAAAAAATCGAATCGATTGCGCGCAAGAAACAGAATCCCATTCAACTCGCCGTAGCGCTCGATGGACTCGGAGTGCTGTGTCAAATCCAAGGGCAGTACGAGCAAGCCGAAGAACTCCACTTGGAGTCGCTGAAGCTCAACAGGAATCTTCGTGATCTAGATGGACAGAGCGTCAACCTTGGCAACCTCGCCCGACTTTATATCCACCTCAAGGATTGGGATCAGGCAGAGGACTACGTTCGCAAAAGCTTGAAAATCGAGCTCAAGCACGAAAATCTTTCAGGCATATCATTCAATAAGCTGTTGCTTGCTGAGATCGATATCGGTCGTGAAAAATACAAAGACGCTGAGAAGAAACTCTTGCAACTCGAATCGCTGATGAGTCGTCAAGGAGAAACGGATGACCTTCTGGCGATATCTTCGAAAATCGGATTTGTCTATCGAATGATGGGCAGGCTCGATGAAGCCCGTGAGCGGCAGTTAAGGGTCCTCGAAGAGGCCCGGCGCATGAACCACGCCGATGGTATCCCTTCCACACTCGATGAACTCGCGGAAATCGAATTGACCCTCGGGAACAAACAGCAGGCCAAAGTATACTGGCAAGAAGCCCTCGAACTTTTTGAACAAATTGGATCTGAGAAAATGAGTCAACAGGTTCGAAGCAGCCTCGATGACTTGGAGTAATGATCGATTTCTAAACGCCCGATATTTGGCGTCCAAATGCTAACTCCATCAGTCGCTGTTCGGATAGCTCCGATCGCAAGAGCTCTCCTCGAATCTTACCCTCTTGCATCACAACCACCCGATCCGACATCCCCAAAATCTCCTCCATCTCGCTTGAAACAAATAGAATAGCCGCCCCCTGCCCTGCCAACTGCTCCATCAGAGCGTAGATCTCCTGCTTGGCACCAATATCGACCCCTCGCGTCGGCTCATCCAATAACAAAACCTTCGGCTCCCGCATGATCCACTTGCCAAACACAATCTTCTGCTGATTTCCTCCTGAGAGATAAGCCGCAATCTGTCGCAAACTCGGCGTCTTGATCCGCATCGCCTGCACCTGATCCTCTGCTGCCTGATGCTGAGCGCCGTTGGATAGAACGCCAAAGCGACTAACACTCTCTAACGACGCTAGCGTCAGATTCTCGCCGACACTCATCGAGGTCACCAAGCCCATCTGGCGGCGATCCTCGGGAACGAAAGCTAACCCTGCTGCGATCGAGGCTCGGATGCTTCCGAGCCTCAGTTCCTGCCCATCGACTTGAACCGAGCCACCGAGAACTCTACGGGTCCCAACAATCGCTTCGAGCACCTCGGTCCGTCCCGATCCGACCAGTCCTGCCAAGCCTACGATTTCACCCGAGCGAACTTCCAAGTCGATCGGATGCTCGGCAAGCCCTCCAATTCGAACTCCTTGAAGCTTCAATCGCACAGCACCTGCATCCCGAGGCTTGTGCGGAAAATAGCGACTGAGTTCCCTACCCACCATGGCTTGAACCATCCGATCGTGATCGATCTGACCGGCATGAAGAGTCGCCACGTTTTTACCATCGCGAAAAACTTCGACGCGATCCGATAAGTCAGCGACCTCGGCCAGACGGTGCGAAATATAAACCACCGAGACCCCTTGTGACTTCAACTGACGTATCAAAGCAAAGAGTCTCTCGGACTCCTTGGCAGACAAACTGCTGGTAGGTTCATCCATGATGATCAGACTCGCATCCGTCGATAGACTCCTAGCGATCTCCACCATCTGACGCTGGGCTATCGAGAGATTTCCGAGCATGGTGCTCGATGGAATGTCCAACCCCACGCGCCGGAGCAATTCGTCGGCGTTTTGTCGCATTCGTGTAGACTGAACGATACCCCATGCTGTCGGTTGTCGACCGAGAAAAATATTCTCGGCGATACTCAGATTCTCCGCTAAATGCAGTTCTTGATGGATCAGCGAAATCCCTGCTGCAATCGCTTCGCTGGGACCCGTGAAGCGAACCTTGTCCCCCTTCCACCAAATCTCTCCCGAGTCAGGGGATTGAACACCCGCGAGGATCTTCATCAAAGTGCTTTTGCCAGCACCGTTTTCGCCAATGAGCCCAAGGACCTCCCCGGGCAAGACATGCAAACACACCCCCGACAAAGCGGTTACGCCCGGATAGGACTTGCTGATGTTCTCAACCCGCAATACTGGTTCCATCACCCCCTGGCCTTTGAAACAGACTAGAATCAACCGGGAATTCTAAGTCGTTTGGTCGACGATGCAACGTTCGATGCTTCCTCTGCAGGACCTTTTCAGCGACAATACGAAAATCGTGTTTCCCTCCGGAGGTTGTTCATGAAACCGCTGAGACTTCTCGCCCTGTCGATGACCGCATTCCTAATGACTGCGGTATTGGTGCATAACGCCATATGCCAACAGCCAACGACCATCGAATTCAATCGAGACATCCGTCCAATCCTTTCCGAAAATTGCTTGTACTGCCACGGCCCGGACCCACTGCATCGCCAAGCCGATTTGCGCCTGGATATCAGGCAAGAGGCCCTCGCCTCGTCCGCCTTCATCCCAGGCGATGTCGCCCAAAGCCAACTCGTCGAGCGGATCGAGTCGTCCGATCCGGATCGACTCATGCCACCTCCCGACTCGAATCGGAAACTCTCCACCGAGCAAAAAGAACTTTTGAAACGATGGATCAGGCAAGGCGCCGACTACCAACTGCATTGGGCCTATCAACGACCCAAACGCCCTGATTCGATCAACCAGAAAAACCTAAGCCCTTCCCATTCCATCGATGCTCTCGTCGCGCAAGAACTTCACGCCAAGGGCCTCGCGCCGACCAAACGAGCTGACCCGCGAACGTTGATTCGACGCCTCTACTATGATCTGATCGGTCTGCCTCCTAGCCCAGACCAAGTTGCCAAGTTCCAAGCCGATCCCTCCGAAAAAGCTTATCAGGAAATCATAGAAAGCCTTCTTGCAAATCCGCACTTCGGAGAGCGCATGGCAGTCGACTGGCTCGACGTGGTTCGTTTCGCCGACACCATCGGCTATCACAGCGACAACCCTAGAAACGTTTGGCCCTATCGAGACTATGTCATCGATTCTTTCAACAAGAACAAACCCTTCGATCGCTTCACCATCGAACAGATCGCTGGGGACCTGTTGCCCGACGCGAACCAAGAGACGCTCATCGGTTCAGCTTTCAATCGCCTGATCTTGAGCACCGAAGAGGGTGGCGCACAGCCCAAGGACTACGAGGCCCGCATGATGGCTGACCGAGTTCGCGCGATCGGTACGGTATGGCTTGGACAAACCACTGCCTGCGCTCAATGCCACGATCACAAATACGATCCGATCACGATGAAAGACTTTTATAGCCTCGGTGCGTTCTTTGCCGACATCCAGGAACCGATCGTCGGAGCACGCGAAGAAGGCCTAGCGATGACCCAACCTAGCGATGTCGAACGGCTGGCAAAACTCGATGCTTCGATCGACAAGGCAGCACAAGACCTGAAGAAGCTCGAAGCGGAGAACTCCCAAAACGGCGAAGAAGGTGCCCAGGATAGTGCCCAAGAAAACGGGATCGGAGCTGCCAAAAGCCGCTTGGAAAAAGCTCGTAAACAGAGAGACGCATTCTACAAAACTCTTCCTAAATGCCTAATCACCAAAGTTGCTCCCAATAAGCGAACCGTTAGACTCTTGCCACGAGGAAACTGGATGGACGAAAGCGGACCGGTGATGAGCCCTGCCCTACCGGAGTACTTGGTCTCGTCAAACGGCGCAAGTAATCCAATTGCCGGAACCGAGTCTCGAACATTAACACGCTTGGACCTAGCCCGCTGGTTGGTCTCTGATGCAAATCCGCTGACGGCTCGTGTGACGATGAATCGTCTGTGGAAACACTTCTTCGGTACCGGGCTCAGCAAAGTCCTCGACGACTTTGGAACCCAAGGGGAATTGCCCGTAAATCCCAACCTTTTGGACTACTTGGCTTGCGAGTTCATGGACTGCGGCTGGGACCTCAAGCATATGGTCCGAGCGATCGTGCTGAGCCGCACCTACCAGCAGTCTTGCGAAGCTGAACTGGGTCAGATCGAAGTCGATCCGCTGAATCGCTGGACCGCGCGTCAAAGTCCATTCCGCATGGATGCCGAGTTCGTGCGAGATTACGCCCTGCATCATGCAGGGCTTTTGTCACCCAGCATCGGCGGCCCAAGCGTCAAACCGTACCAGCCCGATGGGTATTGGGACAGTTTGAATTTCCCAACGCGAACCTACAGTGCCGACCAAGACACCCGGCAGTATCGACGCGGGATCTACACTTGGTGGCAAAGAACGTTCCTGCATCCGAGCCTATTAGCATTTGACGCTCCGTCCCGAGAGGAATGCTGTGCCGAGCGGACTCGGTCGAATATCCCTCAACAAGCTCTCGTGTTGCTCAATGATCCAACATACGTCGAGGCGGCACGCGCGCTGGCATACCGGGCGCTGCAAACCCAAGTCTCCTCGCCGGCCCAACGCCTCGACTGGATCTTTGCTCTGGTACTTCAGCGTCAGTCCACAGCGACCGAACAGGAGCAACTGCTGAGCTTGCTAGAGAAACAGCGCGACCACTACCGAGAGCACCCAGAGTCTGCGACTCTGTTGCAGCAGACAGGATTATTTCAACCTAGCGAATCTGACGATCCAATCGAACTATCGGCTTGGACTCACATCGCACGCGTTTTATTAAACCTCCATGAAACCATCACGCGAAACTAAATTTCACCAGCCGGAATCGGTCCTAAAAAGACTGCTTTGCCGTCGGCGGATGCTCGGCCAGTGCACCATCGGAGCCGCTGCGTTGACCACGCTTTTTGGCCATGACCGATTGCGAGCCGAATCAAAGGGTATCCTCAACGAGTTACCTCTGCCTCAGCGCATCAAGCGAGTGATCTGGCTGACGATGGCTGGAGGGCCATCGCACCTAGAGCTTTTCGATTACAAACCCAAGCTTGCCGAGCTAAACGGCCAGCCCATGCCAGAGAGCTATACCGCAGGCCAGCAGTTGGCCCAGTTGCAAGGCCAGAAACTCATGTGCCTTGGGCCTATGTTCCCATTCCAAAAAGTCGGTAGCCAAGGAACTGAAATCAGCACCTTGTTGCCCCATATCGGTTCGATCGCTGACGACATCTGCTTGGTTCGTTCCATGACGACCGATGCGATCAATCACGATCCGGCTCATATGTTCATGAATACAGGCTCCCAGATCGCTGGACGTCCAAGCATGGGAGCTTGGATCAACTACGGCCTGGGTTCGGTCGCAGAGAACTTGCCCGGATTCGTGGTGTTGGTCTCGACCGGTAAGGGTAGATCTCCCCAACCGATTGCGGCAAGGCAATGGAGCAGCGGTTTTTTGCCGAGTCGACACCAAGGCGTGCAACTGCGCAGCCAAGGCGAAGCGGTACTGTATTTGAATAATCCACCAGGGGTGGGCAAACAACAACAGGCTATGGATATCGCTGCCATCGAATCGCTCAATCGCGAGCATGCCAAACGAGTTCAGGATCCCGAGATCGAAACTCGGATCGCCCAGTACGAACTTGCATTCGAAATGCAAACGAGCATCCCTAGTTTGATGGACACAAGCGACGAAACTCAGGAAAACCTTGATCTATACGGTTGTACTCCGGGCGATGGCACCTTCGCCAGCAACTGCCTACTGGCTCGTCGACTTGCCGAACGAGGCGTGCGATTCATCCAGCTTTATCATCGCGACTGGGATCATCACAGCCTGCTCAAAGAGGAGTTACCGTTGAGGGCCAAAGAGGTCGATCAAGCTAGTGCGGCATTGATCAAGGATCTCAAACGGCTTGGGCTATTCGAAGACACTCTGGTTGTTTGGAGTGGGGAGTTTGGTAGAACACCCATGTCGCAGGCCAATAAAGGTCCCATTGGGCGAGACCATCACAACAAATCGATGTCGATGTGGTTGGCCGGTGGCGCGATTCGACCTGGTATCGTTCATGGCAGCACCGATGAACTCGGATACGCCGCTGCAGAAAACATTTGTACCGTTCACGATTTGCATGCCACCATGCTTCATCAACTCGGGATCAAACACGATGCGTTTACTTACAAGTTCCAAGGCTTGGACTTTAAACTCACCGGAGTTGAGGGAGCCCGAGTCATCGAAGAGATTTTGAGCTAGTCCGAGTCGCCCGCCATGTCCGATGTTGATCCTCAGTTGCACCGATGGTGGGAGTGGTATTCTCAGGCTCTTTCTTTTTCGCGAGCTCAGAGCGAATGGAACTGGATCCAACGCATCGCTAGCGAAACGCAAAACAGCAATCCCGTGATCAGCGTTCAAGTCGCATCTGTGCATCAAGCCGTCGCTGGCTATTGCGTACTATCGGCCGGTGCGCTGGCGATCCATGGTGGAATTACCCAGCGATTGCTCACCAGCACCAATAAGCTTTCCGATTTTCAACTCGTTGCACAAGACCGAGACCTGCGCGCGGTTTGTTTGGAGCGTTTGATCCTCGAATCCTTCGAAAGACGGTCCGAGTTGTATCAAGCTTTGACCCCGCTCGAAAAAG
>JBJTAQ010000141.1:0-3366 GCA_046090945.1 Pirellula sp. | reverse complement strand
TCGAAAAATTGTTCGAGGAAATTTCGATCGCTGATGTATCCGAACTCTCCCCAGAGCTCTTGGTCAGGGGAGAGAAGTTGGCGGTGTTGCCAAACGATCCGACCTCGAGTTTGCTCCTCGGGTACCATGTTGATTCGATCGCTACCGAGGGTATCGAGTCCTTTGTCGTTCAATCCCCAAGCGTCGAATTCACCGTAAGCGGGACCTCCGCCGTGGAGTGAGGGAAGGTTGTAGCGAAAGTTCGTGCCCAGAGCGAATCCACGCTTGCTGAGGTAGTCGGTCGACAGGTTCCAGCGTGTTCCGTCGATCGCATCGATACCGAGGATCTGGTACAGGTTCCAATCGAGCATGGCTTGAGTGCCAAAGATGCTGTCGTTGCGGAATCTTGCTCCTGTGATGTAAAAACTTGGGGTGTCGACGTTGGTATTCAGGATTGGCCAGTAGGCAACCGGTAGTCCTTCCATGTATACAAAATTGTGTCGCGCCTTGGCCTTCATGGCCGTGGTATCTCCCGACGGAGACAACACACCAAAGCCTAGTAGGCCGGTTTGCTCGGTCGATTGGCGTTGGTCGTTGAGTTCAATTCGGTCAGCTTGCAACCAATATCGAGGTACCCCGAGTCGGCTACTGGTCATCGCGGCCCGGTTGGCGAGAAAGTTTTCGCGGGATCGCTGCTGGATCACATCGGCCTTGAGCCGTACGATTCCTTCGTACTTTGGAGCCGGCGTGAGGACCTCTGCGCCCAAGATCATTCCGTACTCGGATTGGACGTTGTAGTACATGCGATCGGCGTAGATGACACGAGCGCCTTGTTGGAATACGATATTCCCTTCGAGATACAGTTCGACCGGGAGGTCATCGATTTTCTGGGACAGCAGGCGATTTAGGTCGGCCGTCCAAACCACGCATCGGTCGGCTTCGATCAGCACCGTCCCCATATCGAACAGGCCGCCAGAGGTCTGCACAGCGACATCGCCGATCATCAATCGGATGCCGCGGCTGATCGTGATGACGCTATCGCCTCGTTCCGGCCGACTCTTGGCCGAGTACAACGGATCGATGCCGCTTCGCCCACTGATTTTAAACGTGCGAGCACCGACTCGAACACCGGAGCGTACCGAGGGGTCTGAGGCGGCTACTGGGGCAGCAAGCGGTATCGGAACAGGTCCGCTGTTGGCAGTCGGAGCAGGGAGTTGGAACGATTCGACCGGTTGGGCGACCGGGGGTGTGTTCGGGACTTGTGGTGGTGTTTGGATTGTTTCAAACAGGGGGATCGAACCCGGATCGAGCACGGTGCCGCCCAAGGTCGCGTTGCCGACTTGCATCGAGTTGCCTGCACCTAGAGGCTGTCCGGCCGGAACGCTTGGGGTAGCCGTCGGCGGTTGCGATTGAATGATTTGAGAGGCCAGCCGAAGATGGTTTTGCTCATCTTGCTGAGTCCAAACGATTGCGTCTTTGATGTTCGGGTCCTTGGGCGACCCAGCTTTCGAGCCTGCGGATTCTTCGCGACTCCAATCCAGAGGAGGTATAGCCTCGACGGCTTGTCGCCAAACTTGAACCTCGAACTTGGGTTCGTGATGGCTGTAAAGCTTTCCCATCCATTGCCGATCGCGCAGCCGTTGCTCCTCGGACCATTGCACATCGCATTCCCCTTGGGCGTCGAGGACGATTCGATGGATCATTGGTTTTAGGTTCATCGATGCGTTGAGGGCCGACGTTGGAAGGATTGCGGTTGAATCGCCATCGGTGATTTCATCGCTCAAGACCCAGAGGTTTGCTTTTTGGCACGTTGTTCGAAAGGAGCCTTGGGTGATCCTCACGTTGCCATCGAGTTGATAGACGATGTAGTTGCCTTGTTGGGATTTGCTTGCACAGTGCGCTTGGACGGAGATTGAGAAGCGAGGGTCGGACAAAGGTAGACCGATCTGTGCGCTGGCGTTGTTTGCAGGGATCCAGCCCAGCACCGACATTGCGGCGCACAAGCATGCCAGGAAGGAGGCAAGCAGATTTCGGGTTTTCGGTTGCGGTTGGAAGTCCACCAGCGATCGATTGTTCCTAGGAGAAGTTAGCTCGAAGACCTCGAAAACGGTTGTCTCTTGGGGCTCTGGGCTGCGGGGGAGTATAGAAATCTAGAAAAACCGGCTCAATAGCGAGGTTTGCTTAAAGTCAGCTTCCCAGCTTGCCGATGCCTGATGCCTACCCCAATTCAGGTCTGGGGAGCATCCCCAGCCTTTGCAGTCAGCCTATCTTATCAGACCGACATGTTTCATTTCGAATCGCTGGTGCAAACTTTGATTCGCGAAGGCCACTGGTCCGAGGCGATTTGTTTGTACCGAGATGAGCTCGGGGTATCCCAGGTTCAAGCCGAGGCGCGCGTGCAGGCGCTGGCAGAGGAGTTAGGGGTCACGGACCCTTATCGTTGGACGCAATGGATTGCGATGGGGCTCGCCACTTGCGCATTGCTGGTGCTTGCGGGTTGTTTGCAGTGGTATCTGACCTGATGATGTCCGAGTCAAAGCGGATTATTCTTCAGACCGCGTTGGATCGGTGGAATTGGATATCCAGGGTGCGCAGTTGGGTGTGAAGCCCTGCGTCTTGGATGGGCATCAGATAAGCTGGCTCACCGGACTCGTTATGGTGCGAGTGCCACCAGCCTGGGGGAGTTACAAAGGCTCCGCCGGACTCCCAGGGGACTTTTACTGGATCGATCAAGTTTCCATCCTGATCGACTTTTTCGGAGACTGCGGTATAGCAGCCAGGTTTGCAGGAGATGATCAAGTCAAGGGCGACGGATTTGTGTGCGTGAGGGAGCTGATTAGCACCGATTGGCAGGATTCCGAGCATAGCCCAGAGGACATGCGTGATGGTGAGTGTTTGAGGGAAATGGGAGTTGGTCAGCAATACACTGATACGGCTGCGTTGCGCGGCAAGTGGATCCGCGGCAGCTTGGGCCAAGGCCGCTTGGGATTCCTCTTTTGTGTAGAGGGTTGGTTTGAAGCGTGGTTCGGTTGCACAGACCCCGAGGTAGGTGAGCAATGGTTGATCGTTGACCCAGTACAAGACGCTATCGGAGTCGGCCGATAGGATTGGGTCCGGGCCGCAGGGCAGAGTGATCAAATCGCCGGCTTGGTAGGGTATCGCCGTATCTGCGAACCGCACAAGACCTTGGCCTGAGATTGCATACATCAGATTAGAGGTGGCTCGGTTGGGGGCAGCAAGACTTTCGGTAGCATTGATGCGGATGAAGCTCGCAAGCAGACTGGCGCTCGAGGCGGGAGCTGGGTTGCCAAGTTGCTGGCTGATATCTAGTGGGATGATGCGCGAGGAGCCCGAGGCGTGGAGACTGGCCGGGAATTGGACGATTGG
>JBJTAQ010000140.1:0-3704 GCA_046090945.1 Pirellula sp. | reverse complement strand
GCATCGCAAGGTTCCGGATCATTGGCTCAAAGACGATCTGTTTGCTCAGTGGGATTAAGAATTGATCGTATTGATCATCGATCAGAGTTCCGGCTTGTAAGCCTGATCGGTTTCGATTGCTTCCTTGAGTTTATCGCAGATCTCTTGTTGGTCTTCAGCAGCTAGCTTTTTAGCCGACTCGATTTCTTCGAGGGCTTGGTCTTTTTTCTTTGCTGCGTGCAGGGCGACAGCAAGGGTGTAATGAGAAAACCAAGTCGCTGGAGTTTCGGCTTCGAGAGCTTCGGTTGCCAGCGCGACGGCCCGACCTGCGTTGCTTGGGGTTTTCGAGACCCGCTGGGCATAGAGCAAAGCCAACGCTCGTTTTGCATCGGCTTGCATTGCGGCGATGGTCGACACCGCTTTCCATTCGGTTTCCGCAATATTGAATTGGTCCTGTTTGTAAGCCAATCGGGCTCGGAACCAGCGGCAGTAGGGATTGGTCCGATCGAGTTTGATCGAATTCTGCATGGCGAGTTTTGACTCTCGATCTTTTTGCATACCTTCGAGCACTAGAGCTTTGCACATCAACGCGATAGGTTGCAAGGGCCCCTCGGCTTCAGCCAGAGGCTCGAGCAGCTCTTTGGACTGAGAGTAATCTCCTTGGTTAGCCAACAGGAGTGCTTCGGCAAGTTCGGCAGGTGCGTTGTCTTTGTAGCGACCCTGAAGAGCCTTCAGAACGGATTGATACTCAACTGACGAGAATGATTTTTGGGGGTTGGTGAATTTCCAATATTTTTCAAAGAATCGATTTCCACCCGATTGCCACCGGAGGTAATCCTCTTCGACCTTCATGATTTTTTGAATGGTTTCGAATCGAGTTCGAATTGTCCGTTGGGCTTCGACACCAAGTTGCTGCAATTCCTGACCTCGCATGAACGTGTTCATGTTCTCCATCATGCGATTGAGCATTAGCTGTTGTTGGAGTTGTTGCCGCATGGCCAAATCGTTCTGTGAATTGCTTCCGCCGGGCGCTGAGCCGATGCTGCCGATGGTGTTGGAAATCTGCATCGAGTTCATGGCGGATTGGATTGCGGCAAACTGCTTGATCACGCCTTCGTTCTGGATTCGATTCCATTCGGCTTCGGTCTGCTTGATCGATGTCTGAAGTGATTCGTAACTCTCAACGAGTTTCTTTTTCTCTTCGAGGTAGTCGTTGTAGTCCTCGTGTACTTTGCGGATCGCTTGTTCCAACCTTGCCGCTTGGTCCTGGGAGGTGTCTTGAGGGCAAGCAGATGCTGTTGAGATGGAGATTGCTGATAAAACCAGCCATGAAAAGACCAGTGCTATCAAGACCGACCGGTCGGAATCAGAAGTCCATCGGCAAGACAATCGCGAAGCTGAAGCCATCGTCAAGGCTCCTTATGGTGAACGCAGAGACTCGAACGGAACCAAGCAGGTCCCACCTCGGTTAGTATAGTAGGTTTCCGTGGGAGCGTCGCTATTTTTTGATTTCGAATTCGGTCTTTGAGCTGCCGAATTTGTTGCCGCAAAGATCTTCCATCGTCAGGACCAATTCATACTTTCCTGGTCCGATGTTCTGGGGCATGTAGATCATGTACACCAGGAAAAAGTCTCGGCGTTGGGACGAGCACAAGTCCGGTTCCATCGGTAGGGCTTGTTCGACGACGCTCTTGCCTTGGGCGTCTCGGATTTCATAGCTCCCCTTGACTTTGGTCTCGTAGCCTTCGCGTACCTTTTGGCTGCTGACATTTTCGAGTTCGCAGTAGAGTAGAACCTGTTGGTCGGGAGCAAATGCGTTCTTCTCAAACTTGTGCGTCACCCCGTATCCATCGACTTGGGTGCAGAAAACCGGGGGGCTTACCTGCAGACTGCTCAGGGCGGCAAGTTGCCGATCTGCATGCTTTTGTTCTGCGGCTACTTGCGCCCAGTGCCGTGGTCGGCTGGGGTTTGGGTCTGGGCTGATCGCATAATTCAGCGCCGTGAGTTGATGCTCCAGGTAGGCTTGTTCGCGAGGGTCTGCGCCCGGGATTGGGAGTTTCGCTTGCTCCAGATTGCGTTGAGCCAAGTAGAGCAGTCGCAACGTCAATTCGTGGTGCATGCGTATCGCAGGATCCATATCGCTGGAGGACTCGATGTACTTCTCCAGAGCCACGACCGATTGGTTCAGGTGGCCTGTCCATCGCGTTGGATCTTTCGGGTCCAGTTCGTCGATATTTTTGCTCGACGAGCCATCACGGGATAGGCTTCCTGGAGGACCCTGGCGAAGTTTCGCTTGGAAGTCAGCCGGCAGACTTGCAAGTGCACCTTGAACATCCACGTCGGACACGCCCGAGTCGAGGATTTCGCTCGCTGCGGCATCCCTGGGGAGATTCGCAGCGGTTTGTACCACAGGAGTAGGTGTCGGCTCGGAGGGCTGTGTTGGTGGAGTTTCTTCGTGCGATGGTTTGGAGGCACTGGAGACCATCGTTTTCGGGGCGTCTTGGTTCGGAACCGCCAGAGCCGATGTTCGTGGAGAAGGAAGATTTGCTAGATCGGAGTTAGGCGTGATTGTCGAGGCAGTCTCTTTTTGCCGGTCGCGAGGAAGTGTCACGCGGGAGTTTTTTTCCGGCTTGATCGAGTTGCGTGTAGCGGCGCTAGGTGGCCGATACGCAGGTGCTGAAATTGCCGTTTGGTTTCCTTGGCTGTTCGGATACCCCCAATCATCAGCTTCTTGTTTCTTGTTTTCATTGGCAAATCCCAAGAGGGACTGCGAGCTTGATTTGTTCCACCAGCTCTGGCAACCTGCCAAGCTACCTAAGAGGGTTGTCAACCCAAGTACACTCGCTGGAATGAGTTTTCGACGAAGCACCGAGATGCGCATGATGGACCTCAAGTAGTCGACATGGAGACTGTCGATGAGTTGGAGATGGACAAGCTTGGAAGATCGGAACAAGTCGTTTTCTGGGAAGTTCGAGTGCTGAGGATTTCCTGGGCGAGTCCTAAGTAGTCTTCCGCACCATTGCTCGTCGGAGCGTAATCGAAAATCGATTGGCCGAAACTCGGCGCCTCAGCCAATCGGATGTTCCTTCGAATTTTGGTTTGGAAAAACTTAGCGCAAGCCCAAACGGGGTTTTGCACCGCGCTTGCTTTGAGGAACTCCTCAATGTCGTTGCTGACCTCGATGGCCAATCGGGTTCCAGATTCGTACATGCACAGCACGATCCCTTCGAGTCGAAGGGATGGATTGAGGCGTTTTGAAACGATCTCGATCGTGCGAAGCAGTTTGCTAAGACCATGCAGCGCCAGGAAGTGAGGTTGCATCGGCAGGATGACCTCATCGACCGCTGTCAGAGCGTTCAGTGTCAAAACTCCGAGAGAGGGCGGGCAGTCTAGGATGAGGAAATCGAAGGGTTCGGTGTCGAGTTCAAGCCGGTCTCGGAGGATTCCTTCGCGGCCGACTTCTGATGCCAATTCCATCTCAGCAGCGGCAAGATCCAGATGCGACGGGATTACGTAAAGATGATCGTTGACCTTGCGACGGACGTCGCAGATCGCCAAGTCGTTGCAAAGAACATCGTAGACGCTGGGGTCCGAGTGCTGGAGTGAGACCCCCAAATGCAATGTCGCGTGGGCTTGGGGGTCCAAATCTAGCAAGCAAACACGGTGGCCGCTCGAAGCGATACCTGCGGCGAGGTTCACCGCAGTGGTCGTTTTTCCAACGCCCC
>JBJTAQ010000139.1:0-4450 GCA_046090945.1 Pirellula sp. | reverse complement strand
CTGCGTGGCAAAACATGCGACCGAGTTGGCCGCCTCCAAAGACCCCGATCCTACCACCAGGTAACACAGTCTTGTTACGATCGATCGCCATGGTCAAATCCCCTTGGGTTACCTGATCACTTGTCGCGAGGCGTTACATCATCGAGCACACCTTGCGTCTGCTTGTGATGAAACTCCTCGAGCTTCCGCTTGAGCTTTGCGTCTTGCAACGACAGGATTCTCAAAGCTAGCAGCGCGGCATTCTTGGCCCCAGCGGTTCCTATGGCCAGCGTCCCAACAGGTACGCCTCCTGGCATCTGCACGATACTCAAAAGCGAATCCATGCCCGAGAGAGCTTTGCTCTCGATCGGTACTCCGAGCACCGGCAGAACGGTGCTTGCCGCAACCATCCCAGGAAGGTGCGCCGCACCGCCGGCTCCCGCGATGATGATTTCCAAGCCTCGGTCATCGGCAGTTTGTGCGTACTGGAACATCCACGCTGGGGTTCGGTGCGCCGATACCACCAACTGTTCGTATTCGACATCGAATTGATCGAGAATCGTACAGGCTTCCCGCATCGTCGCCCAATCGCTTTGGGAGCCCATGATGACCCCAATCTTGGCTTTGGTCTTTCCCAGCAGCCCTTCGATATTTTTCACCATGTTGTTCTTCACCGTGTTGTAATCACCGTATTGAATCTGACCAAGTGTTAATCTGGCGATATCATCGATGGACCATCACCGACTGTCTTTTCGTAACTACCGTCACCCGATTTTACGTACTTGGTAAAACCGTGCTTGGCAAGCTTGTCATCGCTGATCGATTTCTTCATTGCACCGTCGGACCAAAGGCCGCCGATGGCAGTTCTGGCTGGAATCCTGCGGATCGAGACACCGGTGTCCGGATGGCGTTCCAACGGCGGCTCGCTCATCCGCTGAAAGAACTCATAAGTCGCACCGTCGCTACCGTCCTGGCGGACTTCTTCGTAAACGTAAATCGGCATAAATCACCCAGTTTTTCGGACTACGAACGTCTGTTGTAATCCTAATCCGATTCGGGTTTTTGGGCTATAGCTAGCCGCAACGAGGTGCCTACGGGGGTGGCGTTAAATTCGTCGTCTTTGTCGCAAGCGGAAATAATTATTGGCTCGAATCGGTTGGTTTCTATCGCTTGACACTGAACAAGCTGAAACCCTTGAATCACACTAGTTATTCTGGAGCGGGCTATTTTCATTTCAAATTGCGGCGATTCCGATACCGATCTACTGATTTCACGAACTGATAATGATGCGTGCAAGCCTTACTGTTTTTTACCGGTTTTTTATCTGTGCGTGCCTTGTTCCGGGCCTAGCTTTTGGCCAACGCACCGACACTCGACCCGATGCAGGGATCGGTGAGCATAAAATCCAAGACTTCCTATTGACCAACGCCCGAGTGATACTCGAACCTGGAGTGGTCTTAGAGCGAGCCTCGATCTGGATCGAGGACGGAAAGATTCTGCAAGTCGGATCGGAGATCAAGCCTCGCGAGGGTCTCCGAGTGATCGACATGTCGGGCAAGTCAATCTATCCAGGCTGGATCGATCTGGGACTCGAAACTGACCTTCCTGAATTCACTAACAATCGAGGTACCCCTCACTGGAATCCGGAGATCACCCCGCAACGCTCGGTGGCCGGCACCGCCGAGAGCGTGAGTAATCTCCAAGCCCTTCGCCGTGCTGGAATCACGACGGCCCTGTTTGCTCCTAAGGACGGGATCATCAAGGGGACTAGCGCATTGGCAATGACGGCTGATGCCTCGCTCGCATCCAATCTACTTCGAGGTGACATTGCGATGCATGTCCGATTGACCGTTTCGAGAGGCCGCGGATCTGGTAGCTATCCATCAAGTCCGATGGGAGCAGTTGCACTAGCTCGACAAACGTTTCTCGACACTCAGTGGTACGACGCTGCCTCGAGAGCTTACCGAGCCGCTGCGGACCTGCCAAAACCCGAGGCCGATTCGGCGCTGGAAGCAATCCACGCGCACATCACTGCTTCCAAGCTATTCATTTTCGATACACTCAACGAACAGTATGCACTCCGCGCCGACTCGTTCGCAAAGGAATTCGGCTTGAAGGCTATTCTCAAGGGCTCTGGTCAAGAATACCAACTCCTGGATCTGGTCTCCAAAACGGGGCGAACGATCATCCTGCCTGTGAATTTCCCCAAGCCACCGAATGTAGCAACCCTCGAGGCTGCACTCGACGCGGAACTCGAAGAGCTCATGCACTGGGAGATTGCTCCAGAGAATCCTGCGAGGCTCGATCGAGCTGGGATTCCCTTTGTTCTGACCTCAAGCGGCTTGAATGAGCCCTCGGAGTTGCTTGTACAAGTCCGTACGGCCATCCAACGAGGACTTGATCCAAACAGGGCTCTTGCAGCCCTGACATCCAAGCCGGCAGAGCTGATGGGAGTCGCCGACCAGATTGGAAGAATCCGACCCGGTTACTGGGCCAATTTCATCGTTGCCAACGGAGATATCTGGGACGATAAGACTAAAATCGAAGAGGTCTGGGTCAAGGGCAATCGACCCGCGAACTCTTACAAGAACGACAAGGAAATCGATGGTCTTTGGGATATCGCGATCCTCGATACACGATCGATCAGCGAGCCTACGAAACCGCCCTTCGAGAGCCTGAAATTGTCCATCAAGGATTCAGCCAAGAAGATATCCGCTTCGATCATTTTGCCGCCGGCTCAAGCATCAGCCGAAGATACGAAGGCAACCGAGAATCCGAGTGACAAGGATGATGACAAGGCCGATGACAAGGTCGAAGGCGAAAGTAAAAAAGAGGAGTCCAAGAAAGCCACCCCGCAGGATATCAAGCTGGTCTCGCCACGCTGGTCCGACCTGACCTTCAGCGCTAAAGTTCCGGCAAAGCAATTAGGTAAAGATACAACCGGCGTTGCACAGCTATCGGTCGCACTGATTGGGACGGAGGAAAACCAACAACGTCTGGTCGGAACGATTCAGCTTCCTGACGGAAGCGAGTGGATCCTGAGGGGTACCAAGTCTGCTCCGAGCAATCCGTCTGCTTTGGAGGAAAGCAACAAGGATGGTAAGAAACAGAAGGACAAAGAGGATGGAGACAAGGGTTCCGCGAAGGGTGATTCAGAGGGCAAGGCCAAGAAGGACACGACGATCCACTCGACGAGTCGATATCCATTCGCATCTTTTTGCATGGAGTCGATGCCAGAGCAAGTTGAAGCGTTGGTGATTCAGAACACCACGCTATGGACCGCTGGCCCAGCGGGGATACTTCGCGATGCAGACATGATCGTGCGGCGTGGGCGGATCGAAGCTATCGGAATAGATCTTCCGGTCCCTGAGGGTGCTGTGGTGATCGACGGGTCGAAGTTCGAGGTCAGCCCGGGGTTAATCGATTGCCATTCGCATATGGCGACCGACAGCGGCGTCAATGAGGGGACCCAAGCAGTTACAGCAGAGGTTCGTATCGGAGATTTCATCAATGCCGAGGATGTCACCATTTACCGACAGCTTGCAGGAGGACTCACCGCCGCGAACGTTCTGCATGGATCGGCCAATCCGATTGGCGGGCAAAACCAAGTGATCAAGCTGCGGTGGGGAAGGCCCTACGAGGAGCTGAAATTTCAAAATGCTCCTGCAGGCGTCAAGTTTGCACTCGGAGAGAACGTCAAGCAGAGCAATTGGACCGATGCAAATCGGACTCGTTATCCACAAAGCCGCATGGGGGTCGAGCAATTGTTCCGGGACCGGTTCAACGCGGCCAGGGACTACGAGAAAGCTTGGAAGGATTGGAACGCTTCGCCCAAGGGGCTGCCTCCTCGCAGGGACTTGGAACTCGATGCACTTGTCGAGATACTCCGTGGTCAACGATGGATCCATTGCCACAGCTATCGCCAAGACGAGATCCTTGCACTGATACGTGTTTGTGACGATTATGGCATAACGATCGGATCGCTTCAGCATATCCTTGAAGGTTACAAGGTTGCAGAGGCGATCGCCAAGCACGGCGCGACAGCTTCGTCGTTCTCTGACTGGTGGGCTTACAAGTTCGAGGTCTATGATGCGATCCCTCACAACGGAGCACTGATGCATCAGCAGGGGATTGTCGTCTCCTTTAATTCCGACGACGCAGAGCTGGGGCGGCACATGAATCACGAAGCTGCCAAGGCGGTCAAGTATGGTGGCGTTGATCCCCATTCGGCCCTGCAGTTTGTAACATTGAATCCTGCCAAGCAGTTGCGGATCGACAAGCATGTTGGTTCGCTCGAAGTAGGCAAGGATGCGGATTTTGTACTTTGGAATGGATCACCGCTATCGGTTCGCTCGCGATGCGAGCAGACTTGGATCGATGGTCGCAAGTACTTTGACCGTCAAATCGACGCACAGTTGCGACTGCGGGATGCGCAAATCCATCGAAAGTTGGTTCAAAAAGTGCTCGATAG
>JBJTAQ010000138.1:0-11625 GCA_046090945.1 Pirellula sp. | reverse complement strand
CTCTCGGGCTGAACCATCTCCATAGTCGACCGTTGCGGACCACCGCGTCGAATCGGTATCGACAAAACTACCGGATAGTTGCAATATATCCCCGGCAGCGATCGTGACCGAGTTGCTGGGAAGAACAATCTGCGGAGCTTGATTGCTTGCCACGTCTCCGACAACGCGAATATTCCCAAATTCAGAAGTTGAACCGGTTGCGATCGCGGAGATTAGATCCCCAAATTCAATAAGCGCCGGATCGGCCAAGGGAATCGTGAATTCGTAGTAAGCCGCATTGTCATCGGAACCTAGCCCAAGGTCATTCAAACCAGGGAAGCTGCCGGTGCGGTTGTCGGCATCCTCTGCTGTGCCTTCGGTTAGGCTCGCAAGCCGCTTGGTACCTTGGCCACGTCCACTGGCTGTTGGTGCAGACACATAGAATTGAACGGTGCGTCCGGGCCGCGTGTAACCCTGGACCACCAGCGAATTGACCGAACCGACGGTGGATAAGAATGCAGCAACGATCCCCGGTGCGTTTGGCAGTGAATCTGTGTCGTTGGCATCATTAGTAGTAACCCCTTCTGGGCCGATGTCGATGGCCAGTCCAAGATTCCCTCGGTAGAGGTTTTGATCAAAAAGGTTTTGCGATGCTGTCGAGGCGGTCAGCCCCGGAAGCCTTAGCCCTGACGCTTGGTTGTTGTAAATCAAGTTACCGGCGGCTTGGGTCGGCCCCCCGATGGCGTTATTGACCACCGAATCGCCCTCGAGGAGGATTCCATGGGCGGAGTTCGAGATCACAATCGTCCCACTGGTATTGGTTCCTACCGCATTGCCTTGAACGCTATTACCAAACGTCCCTGTGGTCAGTACTAGGCCATCGCCAAAGTTCCCAGAGAGCACGTTTCGATCGGTGGGTTCGATTCCGCCGACGAGATTCCCATTTCCACCAGAGATCTTCACACCGAACCTTGGACTGCCCGTCCGCCCGTTTCCTAGTGCCAAGGTCCCCGTCGAGTCAGTCCCGATCCAGTTACCGCGAAGCGTATTGGAACCTCCTGCATCGATCAAAATACCACCGAGGATATTACCCGATACGAGGTTCGAAAGGATACTCGTGTAAGCGGCACCTTCGGCGACCTGGATTCCGTAATGCTCGTTGGCTAGTGCGACCGAGCCGGTTGCATCGGTTCCGATCCAATTGCCTCGGATGATGTTGTTGACGGTTCCATTTCCGCGAAGCGCTACGCCGGAAGTCAGATTTCCACTGATGAGATTGCGGCCGGAACTTTGCGTTCCACCCACGATATTCAAATTAGCATTGTCAGAAATCAAAACCCCAATTTGATTTGGAATCGCGAATTGCCCCAGTCGATCTGTACCGATGAAATTACCTGCAATGGTGTTGTTCACCCCCCCGCGAAGCCAGACCCCAGAACCCAAGTTCCCAGAGATGATATTTCGTTCCAAAGTATCCGCGATACCGTTGCTATTGGTCCCGATGACTACGTTGGACGAATTATTTACATACAAACCGTCCGCGCTGTTGCTCAGACTCATTGACTCGGGAGTTATTCCAACAAGATTTCCAGCGATGAATAGATTGGAACTAGCTTCAATAGCGATCCCGCTCGATGTGTTTCCTGAAATCACATTGCGTTCCGCAGCGTTGAATGCATCGTCAGATCCATCGGTGCCAATCAGAACATTCGACGATCCGGAGATAGAGATGCCTGATACACCAGAAGCTAAACCAGGGATTGCGGTATAGTTTTTTGTGGTGCCAATGATATTGCCTGCGATGGCAATATCAGTACTGTCCCCGATCGTTATATTCGCAGGGCGTCCGCTGGTGGCTCCGACAAGATTGCCTTCGGCAACATCGTTTTGCCCATCCCCATCGGTACCAACAATGATCCTCGTCGAGTTATAGACATTGATGCCGCCTGAAGGCCTGGGCGTGAGTCCATCGGCAGCAAAACCGACCGAGTTGCCGATCACTTCCCCATCCGAGCCTTGATGAATCGAAATACCCGTGCCCGTTCCGCCTAAGAGATTGCCCTCAAGCTTGAATCGACTGGAGTTCAAAATTGCAAATTCCCCGATGCCCAGCGAGCTCGTACCGGTCTTGTCCAAACCTCCGATATTCCCTTGGACCGTAAAATCGCTCAAGTCCTCCAGCCGCATGTTGTTTCCGCTGACAACGTTCATCATCGCGGGATTCCCGCCACCTATTCCAAAAGATCTTGCGTACCTTCCATAAATGCCATAGCCCACATTAGGTAATGCGGCGTTGCCGCTGGCGTTGGTTCCAACGTAGTTGCCCGAAATTTGTAAATTCGCTTCCTCGTATCCGTTGACCTTGTAGGTGGTCACCGACATCAAAGTATTAGGGGTCAAACGGATCTGGTTGTGAGGATTGGGATCGCCGAGCACCTTCCATCCATTCGCAGAACTGACAGACGAGGTGTTGTTCGAGGTGTTGCTGACGGAGAGTTCCCAGCCAGCCTTCCAATCTCGTTCGAAACCGATCCATTCAAATGAGTGGGTCCCTGTCGTCAATGCGACTTGACCGTAAGCGCTCTGGTATCCGTGAATAGCATCATCGTAAATCACAGTCAGTCCGCCGATCCGCAATCGCCCTCCGTCGCTTCCGCTCATAGCGAACGAGTAGGTGCCTTCAACGGTCACCTCGATCGTGCCGGTGACGACCACTGCGTAATCATCTCCTCCCCCACCTGGCACCGCATGGTCATAGCTCCAAACACCATTCTCTGGATTCGTTGCATCCGACAGGTCGGCTTGGGGAATCGTTCCAGAGACTTGAATCGTCGGGACTTGCCCTGCAAGGAGTTTCTCTACCATCGGCATGCCGTAGACCTGAGCATTGTTGGTGGAAAAACCAATCCCCGAGTTCAGGTTCCCGGACATGACATTGCGTTCCAGAGCGTCATAGTTGCCATCGCCATTGGTGCCGATTCGCACCTCGGTGGAATTCTCGATCTGGACCCCGCTGTTTCCATTCGGTAGAGCAGCATTGCCCGAGGCATCCAGTCCGATCCAGTTGCCGGCGATAATGATGTTCTTGTTCGCAGATGATTGAGTCGCTATTCCGAAGGTATTGTTGCCACTGATGAGATTCCGCTCGTTGGCATTGAAGGCATCATTGCTACTGTCGGTGCCAATGATGTTGCCGGTCATTCTTCCACCAAGACGAACACCATCGTTTGTGTTGGGTATGGCAGCCAATCCGTTGGCGCTGGTCCCAAGGTAGTTGCCAGCGATACGGTTGTACGAGGCGTTTTCGATTGACACACCGTTGCCGACGTTACCCGATGAGACATTCCGTTCCAGATCGTCCGAGACTCCGTTGCCATCGGTTCCTACGATTGTTCCGTCGCTGTACCACAACCAGATACCGGTAAAGAGGTTGGGAAAGGCCGCTGTTCCGGCGATGTTGGTACCGACCCGATTGCCCGAAACTCGGTTCCCGGAACTTTGCTGCCCGAAGACCATTATCCCGACAAGGTTGCCCGAAGAAACGTTCCCTTCGATCTGGTCCATCGATCCATCGCCGTTGGTACCAACCACAACGTTTTGTGAGTCGTTTACCCGGATCCCGGAATTCGCGTTTCCAACACTCGTATCCTCCGGCGAGACCCCCACCAAATTCCCTGCGATGGTAACACTTGAGGTAATACCCAAGAAGATTCCATCGCCTTTATTGCCGGAAACAACATTTCGCTCTACTAGATTATTAGCATCTTGCGAACCATCGGTACCGAGGCGAACATTCGATGCATATTGCAGCGTGATCCCATTTCCATTAGGAATATCGCTCAGAGCCCCATAGTTTTTATTCGTACCGATGGTATTGCCCGCGACGGACAAATTGGCCCCCGAGAAGTAGATGTTTGCCAAACCGTTGGCAGAAATGAGATTCCCTTCGGCAACATCTCCGACTCCATTCCCATCGGTACCGATACGAACATCATTGCCTTGGAAGATGGCTAACCCGTACGCACCATTCGAGCGCGGAGTCAGACCGTCGACAGCCAGCCCAATTGTATTACCGATGAAGACAGTTTTAGTAGGGGTTTGAGCACGAAAACCCATATAATTTGAACCAATGATGTTGTCTTTGACCTGCAATCCTCGAGGCTCGAAGAAATCAATTCCAGCGTACCCGTTGCCCAGGGGGTCTTGACCAGTCCCATTGAGACCTATCACGTTGTTTTGAATTTCGATATCGGTCGGCACATATCCGCCAATCCCTGTCCCTTGGTTCCCACTGATAACGTTGCGCATACTCGACTGTGCACCACCGATGCTCACCGCGCTGGCACCCCCTAAATTGACTCCCATGCCATTTGCGATCGAACTCGTTCCACTCGGATCGGTACCGATGTAGTTTCCTGCAATGCTCGCATAGAGTTTGTAGCCGCCGGTGACGTAATAAGCCTTAGCCGTCATGCTTGTGGAGGGTTTGATCTGAATCTCCGAGTGCGGATTGGAATCACCTAAAACCTTCCAACCGTTGGCCTCAGTGATATCCGCGGTGTTACCGGCGATTGGGCTGACCGAGAGTTCATAGCCGGCCGCTCCACCTTGCTCGTAACTTATCCATTCAAACGTGTGATCGCCTGCAGAGAGTTCAATTTGTCCGTAGCTAACGCCAAATCCGCGAGGATAGGGGTAATCGATGACGATCGTTCCGTCGATTCGAAGACGCGTACCATCGTCGCTACCTGCAGCAAACGAGTAAATACCTGGAACTGCAACCTGAATCGTTCCTGTTACCTGGACTGCATAGTTTTCCCCGCCACCACCTGGAACAGGCAAATCATAAGCCCAGTTGCTGCCGGAGGGAAACGTTGCATCCGAAATGTCGGTCACAGGTAAATTGGCTGTGTGAATAGCCGACTGGATTCTGCCAGCTATCAAATCCTCAGCAGTAAAAATGTCGGAAAGCCATGGCGCATCACTAGTAAGATTAATCCCTGTAGAGTTCCCAGAGACGATGTTGCTTTCTATTTCATCGATAAATCCATCTCCATTGGTACCCATTCGAGTTTGTACTGCATTGTAAATGTCGATACCAATCGAATTGCCCAATGGATCAGAACCATTGCTGCTCAGTCCAATCCAGTTACCTGCAATCACGTTGTTCGAGACACCGCTCCCATAGAGTCCAATCCCTAAACCTTGGTTACCACTAATCAAGTTTCTTTCATTCGAATTGAACTCATCGCTGCTGCTATCGGTTCCAATCACATTGTCGTGAGAGTTGCCAATCATGGTGATTCCGCCACTATTATTCCCAAGAGAAACAAGTCCAGTGGCTGTTGTTCCTATGTAATTACCCGCGACTCGGAATTGACTCGAGTTGTGAAGAAAGATTCCTGATTGATTGTTGCCTGAGATGATATTTCGCTCGAGTGCATCTGAAACACCATCTCCATTGGTGCCAATCAAACTAGTAAAAGATCCGAAGTCGCTGATGCCTTCGGCCCGATTCGGCATTCGAGCATCCCCATCGGGAGTCGTACCAATTTTATTGCCAGAAATACGGGTGTTGGTCGAAAAATTCAGCGAGATCCCTACGCTATTTCCCGATAGGACATTCCCCTCGAGTTCATCGTTCGAGCCGTCACCATTCGTACCGATTACGTTCCCTTGGGAACTTGAAATCGAGACCCCCACACCAGAATTATCTGAAGATTCGCCGTTGGGCCCAAGCCCGATCCAATTGCCAAAGACTCGATTGAATTGCGAATTCGAGGAGATCTCGATGGAGGTAGCCTGACATGCCACAAAGTAATTTCGATCTTGAACCAACCCGCTACCGATCTGATTTTCCGAACCGACCAGACTCACTCCGACTTGATTCGCAGCAAAACTGCCATCGGTCCTGACACCCAAGTAATTACCCAGAAGATCGTTCTGCGAGCCGAGCACACGCAAGCCGATTGAAAAACCCGTCAGCGATAGCCCTTGAATGGTCGACTGGTTTGTATAGAGTGCAAGCCCAGTGGTAAAACTGCTTATCTGACTTCCGCTGAGCCCTACCCACGGAGCGGATTTCGTGGTCTGCTGGTCGACGGCGTACAAACCATGCACATAGACACTTTGAGTGATCCATGGCAGTTCACTCGATAGTGCGATCTGCTGATTGTTGCCGCTTGGGAGGTCGAAATAGATGTGATCGAAGTCCGAGTTTTGGTTGGCTCGATTGATCGCATCGCGCAATGTACCAACCCCCGCATCGGCAGTGCTGTTGACAAAAACCAGACGACCCGTTGCCACCACGCCTGTCGCGTCCGTCTGGAAATCAAGAGTTGCTCTACCATCCACGGAACTCGAATGCCCGAGAGACGAAAATGCACCCGTTAGATTCCCGGATATCAACGACAAGGATTCATACTTAGATATCTTAGAATTACCGTAAAGATACAAACTTCCACCGAGGGTCGCTTGATCGACCTGAATGCGAGCATTTCGTAAATCGCCCGTTGCCGCCTCTGCTACAAGATTAACCGTCGAATTTTGCGACAAATTCAATTGACTCATCGAGAGCAAACTCGACTCCCACCCCGCTTGGAGGGTACCGCCACCCGACACGGTCACCACGCCATAATACGTATTACCTGCGTCGGCATAGAGCGTTGAGCCAGGACCCACATCAACCGTCCCAAGCGAGGAATCCGCGGCCACATACATGGCTTGATCGTTTGAGATTTCAATGTAAGCATCCGAAAAATCGCCGCTGACTTGCAATTCTCCCCCCTCAGCAAGAATGGATCCGGAGAAATCGGCGGCATCGTAAATTTGTAGGTCGAAACCGGTAAGCGATTCCAAAATGCCAGTTGAACCTTTGAGGCTATCGACCGTTGCGAACCGCTGAATACCCGATCCCATAAAAGTTAGATTGGCTTGCAACTCGAGCGTCCCTACATCCAACCTATAACTTGATCCATTGACCGTAGTATCGTTCGATACAGTCAGTTCCCCGATGCTTGCAACCCGGTTTGGACCGAAGAATACAATCTGCGGAAGGGGATAATCCACGGAGGGTTGCATCACCACCTTGACGTTCACTCCGGCGGTTTGACTGAATCTCATGAAGGAAACAATCAACTCGTCGGTAGCCGCTCCGTTTAGGGAATAACCCGGAGAACTGAAATCGATCCGAGAATACTCCCCACCAACATTGGTCAGGTTCTTCCTGGGAGCGGCTCCCAAGACAATGGTATCACCGACAAGAGGTCGGTAGTTTCCCTGCCAATTTGAAGCAACTGTCCAATCATCACTGGTGGCTCCAGTCCAAGTTGCCACGGCTAGCAGACTGCGGTCCTCGAGCGTCTCGTAGCTGGGCCTTCGGCGGCTAGGTATCGGCCCGAATCCCTCCATCGACCGCATGCACGTGGCGATAAAGCTTCGGATCCGATGCCGCAACGGATGAGATGCTGAAGAACTCCTCCGCGAGTTTGATTTTCCTGGCGAGTTCAAAAACTCAGACTTGTTAGAATCCATGGAGCGTTTCATCTGGTAGAGTTCCTCAAAGAATGCAGTGGTCTGCAGGGCGGACTTCAGGGGCTAACACTTGTGGATGAGTGCCGATGTCTACGGCAAGCGATCTCCAATATGACATTTTTGCCCCCCCGATCCACTCGCCGATCGGGTCGACGACAAAAAAACTCTGAAAAATCGTGTTTTCCAGGTGGCTGCGAGATCCCAGTCGAAATGAGCGGTGTCTAAGGAAATTGAGAGGCTAGACCGGGAATTTCATCCACATAAGTTAGAAATCATTTAGAATTGATGAGCGTCGGTAGTTGTAATTCATCGGTAGGTTTTTGTGGATATATCTCCTCGATTCACACCTGTACTTAGACTATTTAGACTCGATTCGCCCCCCTACCATCCGAAATCGTCAAGCCATGGGTAACAAGAAAGATCTCAACCCACAAAATGACCCAACCGGTGCCCAAAACGAATCCGATGGTACTAAGAAACTAGGCCCCGGCTCGAAGGTTACTCTCTCTGATCGGGCCAACGAAACTTCAACCGACGCTCCTGGAAGGCCTTCGGATATTCTCGATTACATCCAGCCCCCCTCCTCGTTGCTCGACTTCAGCGAAGGCCAATCCGACGAGCACGACTCAGCAGCCACCAAAATCGTCAATCCACTGCTGCAATCCAACCAAGACGAAGAGCTCGGTGCCACGTGTGCGTACGTGCCGCCGGACCCAACGGAAATTGGTGGAACGGCTTACTTGCCTGCCGACTCACCACGAACCAAATCCCCAGAGGAAGAGTTTTCACTCGCACCACAACCCAACATCGATTCTAGGCTTCACAGCCGCTCGGGATCAGACAAACATCAGGCTCGCATCCCCAAGCAAATCGGCTCGTACTCCATCGAACGCGTCTTGGGACGCGGCGGTATGGGGATCGTCTACAAAGCCTTCCAAACCAAACTGGGCAGACCTGTCGCGCTGAAAATGATCCTCGCCGGCTCGCATGCCTCCGATCAAGTCCTGAGCCGATTCATCGCAGAGGCCAAAGCGGTGGCTCACCTGCAACACCCGAACATCGTTCAGATCTTTGAAGTCGGTGAACACGATGGCCTACCCTTCTTCTCCCTCGAATACGTCAATGGACCTCCGCTAGATAAGAAACTTGACGGCAAACCGATACCGCCAGATCAAGCCGCACGTTGGATGATCGATATCTGCACGGCCATGCAGTACGCCCACGACAACGGAGTCTTGCACCGAGACCTTAAACCTGCCAACGTTCTTTCGACCAAAGACGGCATCTTGAAAGTCTCCGACTTCGGATTGGCAAAACGCCTCGAAGACAATGCGGACTCAGCAAGCACTCGTGAAGGGACCATCATGGGTACCCCTAATTACATGTCCCCCGAGCAGGCTCGTGGCGAAGTCCACAATCTCGGACCCGCGACCGATCAGTACTCCTTGGGCGCCATGCTCTACGAGTTTCTCACCGGCAGGCCACCATTTATGGCCCCCAAGCCGCTCGAGACGATCATGCAGGTGATCCATAATGAGCCGATTCCTCCACGGCAGTTGCAACCCAAACTTCCGATCGATATCGAAACGATTTGCCTCAAAGCCTTGCAGAAGGATCCCGCAAAACGCTACGCATCGTGCAACGATCTTGCCGCTGACCTGAAACGCTACCTGAATCGCGAACCGATTCTTGCCCGTCCCGTCGGTAAATTCGAACAGGCATGGCGATGGTATCTGCGGAACCAACTTGTCGGCAATCTGGCACTTGCGACCGCCCTGGGCTTGATCTCGGTCGCAGGCGTTTCAGCCTATGCTGCCTATTCACTGAATTCTAAAAACAAAGCCCTCGAAATCTCCGAGCAAGAGACCAAGAAACAGGCCCAGATCGCTAGGAAGGCTGAATCCCAGGCCTTGGCAAACGAAAAACTCGCCAACGACCGAGCCGACGGCCTGATCAAAACCACGCAGCAGTTCTACAAAGAACTCAAGCAGATCGACCCGAATCAAAGCCCTCGGATCAAGGAGGGCCGCGATCAAATGATGAGGACCCTGCTGCCGATGCTGCGGGAACATATCCTGTCCCAGAAACCCGACGATGAAGCCGGACGTTTGACCGCAGCTGCTCTGGCTCTCGATTACGGTACCAGCATGGTGCAGTACGGCATGAAACAGGATGCCAAGGCTGCACTGACAGAAGCCGAAACTTTCTTCAGAGAACGAGCAGAACAAAAAAAGTCCGATGCCGCAAAATCAAACTACCTTCAAGTCGTTCGAGTTTGGGCCAACATGGAACGCGAACTCAACCGCGATCTGGATCAAAGCTTGCTCTGGTACCAAAAACAACTAGATATCGCCCAGCAGATGGTGCAATCCCCAACAGCCGATGACAAGGGTCAAGGCATCCTGCCATGGTATCAGTCGAGCGTGTTCCAAGTTCGAGCTGTGCATGAATTGGCGGTGACCTATCTGCGCATCGGGCAAATGTCCAAAGTGCTCAGCCTATCGGACCAAGCCCAAAGTATCTGCCGCAACTCGATCGATCGCCTGAGCCAGGAACTTGAAAACAAAGAACTGTCCGACGAACAACGCAAACAAATGAAAATCGCCGATGCGACGTTCAAAGAAATGCGAAACACGAGCGAGTTGCTGCTCGGCGCTTACCGATTCCGCTCCGGGCAGATCGAACAAGCCGAACCGAAACTGAGGTCCGGAGTCGAGCAGCTAAAAACTGCCTATGAAAAGGACGTCAATAACAGCGCCCTACTCAGGCAATACGTCCTGCAATTAGGACTCTTCTCCGAACTGCTGTGTCAATCAGGACAGCCCGACCAAGGGATCGAAGGGCTCGAAAAAGCCAACGAGCTGGGCAAAAAACTCCTCAGCTTCGCTCCCGATAACTCCGACTTCATCCGGGCCGCAACACTCTCGGCCTTTCGTCTCACCCAGTGGAGAAAGGAGCGGAAGATTTCCGACGCCGATGCCCCAGGAATCGACGCCCTGGCGCAACGACGCAAGAAATCCGAAAAGGATCAATCCAACGACGTCGCACGGATGGACTGGATGATGTCCGAGGCTCAAGTCGGCGATGCGACGAAAGCCGTCGAATTAGCCCAAGGTTTCCTCAACCATCCGAAAGTCGACAATGAACTCCTTGTCCTGATCGCAAGAACCTATTGCCTACTCGCCTCCCGAAGCGATAAACCCGAGGACACCCAAGGCTACTTAAATAAAGCCGTCGAATCGATACAGCGGGCTATCTCCCAGGGATTCGAAGATGTCGGATTGCTGAAAACCGAAATCGATTTGCATATCCTCAATGAGCAGAATCGAATGCAGGCTATTTTGGATGCAATCCAAGATCAAATCGACAAGTCCAAGTAATCCTCAACCCGCAGTCACGACGACTACTGCTTGATCAACCCCTCAATCTTCTTTCGCAGGGTCTCTTCGTTCTCGTCGCTAGCACCGACAAGCACCTCGACAATCCCTCCGTCGCGATCGATCAACACCGTCTGAGGTATCGCCGCGACGTTGTACTGCTTGGCGACCGTACCATCGCTATCCAAGACCACCGTCGGAATCGATTTGAGCCGCTCGAGAAACGGCCGCACCCTTGTTTCGGGCTCCTCGCAGTTGACCAATACCAACTCGACACCCGCATCCTTGTACTCCTTGGATATCTCGATCAAGCTAGGAATCGATCGAATACAAGGTCCACACCAGGTCGCCCAAAAGTCCACGATCAGAATCTTGCCACGGTTCTCCTTGAGCCGAAACGGGGTGCCATCGAGTTTCATCAAGTCGAACTCTGGAGCCCCCTGGCCAATCATCCGCATCTGCGGCGTGTCGCTTGGCCGATCGTTCGGGCCGTCCGGCTCCGAGACGTACTTTGGATCCGGTGCATGCTGCAACTTCCACTTGCCAAACCGGTTCTGAGATGCGTCGATGGCGATGGCATCTCCCAAGGATATCCGAACGACACTGCTCCAAGGGAGTGAGCACTCTCCAAGCTGCGGATGGATCCCCCTGAGTGACTCTCCGTCCACCGAGACAGGCTGGATCGAGACTCGAGCTCCCTGCTCGAGCAGGATCTGATACACATCCTTTTGGGCAG
>JBJTAQ010000137.1:0-8492 GCA_046090945.1 Pirellula sp. | reverse complement strand
CCTGGAAAACGCTTTTTCAAGTGTTCTGCAAACTGGGGGTCGATTTCGACAGCAAAGAAACGGGTGTGTGTACCGCTACGTTCGAGGATCGCTTGGGTGACAGGGCCGGTTCCAGGGCCGATTTCGGCGATCGACCGGGGGCTTTGCCAGTCGACCTGTTTTAAGATTTCGCTTGCCAAAAAACTCGAACTCGGGAGTACTGCTCCGACGGCGCTCGGGTTTTTAAGGAATCTTTTGAAGAACAAGGACTTGTCGTTGGACAGCAAATGATGTCTCCGAGTGGGGCCAGATAATCCGGCAAAGTTCGTGACTTTTGGGGGAATATGTTATATGCTCTGTGCTCGACCGATGGATTTGTAAGTTGCAGGAAAGGCAGGAATTCGAGTGAGTCATTCAGAGGGATCAGGACCTAAGTTTCACACGATGCGAGGCCGGGATTATCCGACCCTTAGGCAGTTCACGGTCTTTTTAGAGAATCGGGTAGGACAGTTGCTCGATGTGGTCCGTCGGTTGGAGATTTCAGGGAATCGAATCTTGGGGTTTTCGATCAATGACTCTTCCGACTGTGCGTTGGTCCGATTCCTCTTGCGCAACCCTAAGACCGGGAGGGAGACGTTCGAGCGAGCTGGATTGTCGGTTTTCGAGAGCGACTGCATCGGAGTGGAGTTGCCCGAATCTGGGCAGCCGTTTCAGGAGGTTTGTATGGCCTTGTTGCAGGCCGAGATCAATATCGTTCGGGCGTATCCGCTTCTAGGTCGAAGCTCTGGCGGACCTGCCATTGCGATCTGCGTCGACAATCCCGAGGCGGCTTTGGAGACCCTGGCTCAGAAGGGGTTTCGATTGTTGCACGAAGGCGACCTGCTGGAGCCTGGTGAGGACTAGAGCTCCAGCCGATTGTTCTTCAGGACAAACCCTACCCAACGCAGGGTTGGTTTGGGTTAACTTTTGTCCTGCAGCTTGCCCGACCAAGCGGATCGATCAGACTTGTTTGTAGGGGCGTCTGGTGCCGGGGTTTCGCGTGGGAAGCTTACAGATCGCGCTGTCTACGCTTTTTAGCTGCAGGTTGATGGAAATGTTGGTTCGTCATTGTCGTTTTGGTTTTACGTTGGTCGAGTTGCTGGTGGTCATCGCGATCATCGGCGTATTGGTCGGCTTGCTGTTGCCGGCGATCCAAGCGGCCAGGGAGGCGGCGCGGCGGATGTCCTGCTCGAACAATCTCAAGCAGATTGGGCTGGCCATGATGAACTACGAGTCGGCGACTAAAAGGATCCCGCCGAGTGCTTGTGTCAACCCTCGAATTGCAACAAATGCCTCATGGAGTATCCACGGTCGGCTGTTTCCCTACTTGGAACAGAACAACTTGGCCAACCAAGTCGACTTGAGCGTTAATTGGAGCAACTATCCAATTCTGAATTATTATCGCGTACCTACCTACGTGTGCCCATCGGATGCAAAGGGGGACATTCCTCGCGACACGGCTGCAACGGGTAGCACATCGAGCATGTTTCTTTACCCGACTACCTACGGTTTTAATCTCGGGACTTGGTTCGTCTATGACCCGAATACCAACACCGGTGGCGATGGAGTGACATTTCCCAATTCAACTCTCAAGCTCGCATCGGTGACAGACGGTTTGAGCCGAACACTTTGGGCCAGCGAAGTCCATGCTTGGCAAGCCTATACGCGAAATGGGGGGCCGCCGACTACCAGCATGCCGACAACGATTGCACAGGTCGCTGCAATCGCAGATTCGGGTCGGAAGGATCGGATATTTCCGGATGGAACAGGGACGGGGCACTGCGAATGGACCAACGGGCATTCCCACCACAGTGGTTTCACGGTCACGCTCGCACCTAACACCGTGGTTCCGTACATCTACAATGGAGTTCGGTACAACATTGATTACAACTCACAGCAGGAGGGGGCAAGTACAACTAGACCCTCCTATGCAGTCCTAACTTCGAGAAGTTTTCACGGAGGGTTGGTCAATTCCTGCTTGATGGATGGCAGTGTGCAATCGATCAACAGCAACATTGACCTAGCGGTTTGGCAGGCTATGGGGACACGTGCCAAGGCGGATCGATCTGATCTGGAATAACTCGATCGCGATTACGATCCAACAGTCTAACTGTCTTGTGGCTCGTCCTTGGATCGAACTTTGCGCATCCAAACGCTGTTGCCTTTATCGTTGTAATGCGCTTCGCTCATGAGTTCACGGATAAGCAGAACGCCGCGTCCACGAGGTTGATCGAGCCGCTCCTCATCGGTCGGGTCGGCCACATTGCGATGGTCAAAGCCGTTGCCTTGGTCGGTAATCGTCATTTCAGCAGAATCGGCATCGACAACGTAGACTACGTGCACCACTTTGGATGCATCCCGTTTGTTGCCATGTTCGATCGCATTGACGACCGCTTCCTCAATCGCCATCTGGATATGGAACACGTCTCGGCCTTCCCAACCGGCAGACTCGAGAGCGTTCATCAATTCATCGATCGATGCGTGCCCAGCGTCCAATTCGCTTGGGATGTGTTTATCGCATTTCCACACGGGTGGTCGACTGTTCATCGGCAACCTAGAGTTTGAAGGCCGATAATCCGGTCGCTTCATCCTTGCGAATATCAAAAACGCGATCCAAACGGGTGATCTTGAAGACCTCCCCGATTTCGGGTCTTAGGCAGCAGAGTTTAAGCTGTCCTGCAGCGTCCTTGACCTTCTTGTTCAGAGAAATCAGTTTGTTCAAGGCCGCACTGGACATGAACTCGACGGAGTCGAAGTTCAGCAGAAGCATGTTCTTCTTCTCGTTGATGACCAAGCCGGTGAGTTCATCGCCGAGTTGCTCGATCGTCCCAGAGTCCACGATTTTCTTGTCTACAAATGTCACAACGTGAACACCACCGTTGTCCATCACATTGATGCGCCGATACGTGGCCATGAATCAAACCTTACTAGTAACAAAAAGGCAAAAAACGAAAGGAACAGTCATTCAAGGGGAGCGGATCCCAAAAGCACCTTAGGCAATGCTTTAGGGTAAACCAAGCCCCGAGTCCAAGCAATTGATCTGGTGGACTTGTGGCTTCGGTTTTTTGATGGTTTTTCAAATTTTTGGCAGAGAGTACCCGAGGAGTATTCCCGCAAGGACAGCCGAAATCCAAAAGATTAGAACGATGGAGCCGAGTTTGCGTTCCTTCATCCTGGAAAACATGTAGTAAAAAACATAGACCACCGTTAGCGTACACAGGAGCCCCTGCTTGATCGATTCCTTGTACGCAGTCGCTTGGACTGCCATCAGGGAGAACAAGGCAACCAGAACCGCTGCCCCACCTGCCGAGAAAGCGATTACCGGTAGGTAACCAGCCGACTGCAGTTTGGCGATCAAGGGTACGGACGATACGTTGCCAGAGGTTTTGACATCCATTTTCAGCAGGATCGACGTCATCATGAAGAGGACCCCTAGGATGATTGCGAGCATCATCCACCAGGGCATCCCGGACTTGAGCAATCGATTTTCGGTTTCGGCCTCGCGAGCCATCATTTCGGCGGCTTCGACCAAGCGTTTGTTGCCAAACTCTTTGGTTTCCACCTCGAATCCTTCGATTTTGCTACCCGCTTCGAGGCTGTAACCGCAACCGACGCAGATGGCTGTACCCGGGGGTAGCGAGCGGTCGCACGAGGGGCAGAAGATCCCTTCTCGTTTCTTCAGGCCTGCAGAGTCAAGCAGCTTGGACATCGCGTCTTGGCCTGCGGTGGCAGTTTTGGCCGGGGTGGGTGACTTCGCCGAACCGGAAACCTTGTCCGGCGATGGCTTGGAGGTCGGCTTGGTTGCTGCCGGGACGGCGATTACGCTTTGGCACTTCGGGCACTTAACCCCTTTGCCAGCCATTGTTTCGGGGACATTTAATGCCACCCCGCACTGGCAAGTCACTCGTAACGGCATCCGTCGACCCTTTGTCTTTGAAACCCAAACCACCGAGTCATCATTTTGTCGCCCAAAGCGAACAAAACAATGGGGAAAACCATCTCAAACCACGATTTTCAGCCCGGAAAAAAACAACCTTGACGTCCTGGCACGCAAGTTGCTTCCCTGCCGACGAAATGTTTTCGTATGCCTTTTTGGCGTATTTTAACCGTCGTTTGTTTAGCCTACGGAGTTTTTGTAGATGGCTGCAACTAAAGAGAAGAGCAAGGTGAAATTGGTTCCGCTTGGGGACCGGATCGTGGTTCAGCGTCAAGAGTCCCAAGAAAAAACCGTCGGCGGCATCTATTTGCCCGACAGCGCCAAGGACCGACCGACTCGAGGCAAAGTGATCAGCGTCGGTGATGGACGGGTTCTGGAGAACGGAAGCCGTTCGCAACTCCAAGTCAAGGTTGGCGATCACGTCTTGTTTACCAGTTACGCAGGAGAGTCGATTGAAATCGACGGCGACGAGTTCCTGCTGATGAACGAATCCGAAGTCCTCGCGGTCCTCGGTTAAGCCATTCATTCAATACCATCCAACCGTCTAGTTCGTCTTTTGCATTTTGTCAAAGGCGGTCAAACCAGGCGAACGAATTTCAACAAGGAGCATTCACTCAACCATGGCAAAAATCATTGCTTTCGATCAAGAGGCCCGCGAAGCGATCCGACGAGGCGTCGGCAAACTGGCTCGGGCAGTTAAAGTCACTCTCGGCCCTCGCGGCCGAAACGTCATTCTTCAAAAGTCTTTCGGTAGCCCTACGGTCACTAAGGACGGTGTGACGGTCGCCAAGGAGGTCGACCTCGAAGACGTTTACGAAAACATGGGCGCTCGCATGGTTCGCGAAGTCGCCTCGAAGACCAGCGATGTGGCCGGGGACGGGACCACGACAGCAACGGTTATGGCCGAAGCTATTTTCAATGAAGGTCTCAAGGCTGTCGTTGCTGGTGTCAATCCGATTCAAATGAAGTCGGGGATCGAGCACGCAGTTTCGGATATCACCGAGAAACTCAAGAAGATGTCGATCAAGATCAAGGACAAGGCTGAGATGGCCAACGTCGCTTCGATCGCTGCGAACAACGACCGAGCCATCGGCAATCTTCTCGCAGATGCTATGGAGCGAGTCGGTAAGGACGGAGTTGTGACGGTCGACGAGGGTAAGAGCCTGCACGATGAACTCGAGTTCGTCGAAGGGATGCAGTTTGACCGAGGTTATCTGTCCCCGTATTTCGTCACCGACGCGACCACCATGGAATGCGTTCTGGAAGACGCTTACATCCTGGTTTTTGAAAAGAAAGTTGCGAACATCAAGGAAATCGTTCCAGTTCTCGAACAAGTCGTTCAGCAAAGCAAGCCTTTGCTGATTATTGCCGAGGATGTGGAAGGGGAAGCTCTGGCGACGCTCGTAATCAACCGACTCCGTGGAACGCTGCACGTTGCGGCCGTTAAGGCTCCTGGATACGGCGATCGTCGCAAGGCGATGATGGAAGACATCGGGATTCTCACCGGTGCTGTTCCGGTCTTCGAAGCGCTCGGAAAGAAACTCGATACGCTGACCTTGTCGGATTTAGGTCGTGCCAAAAAGGTGATCATCGACAAGGACAATACTACGATCATCGAGGGAGCGGGTAAAGCAAGCGAGATCAAGGCACGGATCGACCAGATCCGCCGCGAGATCGAAAACACGACCAGTGACTACGACCGCGAGAAGCTCGAAGAGCGGCTCGCCAAACTCGCTGGCGGAGTGGCCAAAGTCAACGTGGGTGCCGCGACCGAAAGTGAAATGAAAGAAAAGAAGGCTCGCGTTGAAGATGCCCTGCATGCGACTCGTGCTGCGATCGAAGAAGGAATTCTTCCCGGCGGTGGCGTTGCACTCCTGCGAGCCTCCACTCAAGTCACCCCTGCAGAGTCGTTGTCGCAGGATGAGTTGACCGGCTACAACATCGTGTTGCGCGCTTGCCGAGCTCCCTTGACAATGATCTCAGCCAATGCTGGTCAAGACGGGGGAATCGTTTGCTCCAAGGTTGCTGAAGCCAAGGGTAACATTGGTTACAATGCGTTGACTGGGGTTTATGAAGACCTCGTCAAGGCCGGTGTGATCGATCCGACCAAGGTGACCCGCACGGCACTTGCCAACGCTGCCTCGGTCTCAACCCTGCTGCTGACCAGCGACGCGTTGATTGCCGAGAAGCCAAAGGATGACAAGAAGGCCGGTCATTCGCATGACCACGACATGTACTAGGCCTTCATGTAATTCGAGATACTTCTAGAGTTCGTCGATCAGAAAACCCAAGAAGCTCGGCATAACAGCCGAGCTTCTTTCGTTAACGGCCTTTAAGGTAATGTAAAAACGGTTCCAGTGACAAAGGCCGCTTGTGTCGCCGCGCCGCGAAGACTCAGCGGGACCGGCTTAAGCGACCAGGGGGCGCATGAGCCAGGCCGGTAATATCCGAGAGGATGTTGACATTCATTCGGTGGATGAATCCCCATCTTGTAAGGCAGAATCGCTAAGTCGCCAAAGAAGCGAACCGTCGATACGACTGGCTGTACAACTGGCCCCCACTCATGCCCGTACCGTTCCAGTGCAACGTCCTCGAAGTACAAGGGTTTATTGCAAGCCCCCGATGCCTTCCAAGTAAACGTCGAATCTGCAAACAACCGAGCTGCAAAACCTTGATCCCCAAGCGGACAGGTCACCGGGATCCCCCAAGCCTCCGAAACGAAAACTTGGTCGGCATCGCTGAGCATCCGCTGCAGATACGAGACACGTTTGCCATCGCTCTGCTCAATGATCACGGTTCCATACACCAGATCGACAAGCTTACCCTCGGCGACGTACTCGCCCTGGGTTCCCCGCCAAGTCCTTACCGGTGACTTCGTCACGAACGTCTCCTTGGTCAGCGAACCAGGCCGATTGGCCGACTGGTAACCTTGGACAAAATCTGGCGATGAGTCCAATTCGAAGTTGCGAATATCCGCTCCGGCCGCAAAGTCCCGAACCAGATCGCAGTTGGCAACCGACTGTTCGGCTCTTTTAGGAGGCACCGGCGGCAAGTCCTCGTCGTCAGGTTTTGTACCTGGCTGGAGTTTGTCCGGTTCGGTCAAATTGGCCGGATCCCGTAACTTACGGTCCAACGCCGGGGGCTTAGGGAAAGGGTTCGGTAGCACGCTCTCAGGCATCGGTGAGGGAACCTGAATTGCTGGTTCTTGGACTGCCGGTGGCTGAGTGACCGGTGGCTGAGTGACCGGTGGCAGTCTCAAACTTGGCTGTTGCTGCGGTTCGGGAG
Source organism: Pirellula sp. (assembly GCA_046090945.1). Lineage (GTDB taxonomy): Bacteria > Planctomycetota > Planctomycetia > Pirellulales > Pirellulaceae > JBKCUI01. The sequence continues at coordinate 1,252 of JBJTAQ010000137.1, read as the reverse complement.
CAACTGCAGGTGGTAGGCTCAGGGCAGGGGGCTGAGCGACCAGCGGTGAAGGTGTTGGTTCTGGCAAAGCTTTCGGCGATGGTTCGCTAGGTGGCTGGACCAGTAGGCTGGATCTCGGTGGTTGTCGACCCGCGGGGTCTTGGAACGCTGCCGTGGTCACCTCCGGTGCAGCAGATTGTTTGGCAACTACGTTCGGCAGTTCCACCTTGCGCCAGCGGAGCACCTCGGACCCTTTGGTCACCGCCGTGGCATGATCCGATTGCGTCGCTGCTCGCATCGGCTTGGTCGCTATAGCCGGTTCAACCCGAGTCGACTTGGGCTCAGCGCTCGAATTTGGGCTCGCATCTGATTCGAATGGACGGGCCGCAGATGTTTTATCTCTCAGCGGATTGGCTTGGAACGGTGCGGGTGACCAAGCCGGGGGAGTTGACGCTGCATTGGCCCCAGCCGACGAACTTGTTCGAAGTGGATTCTGTGCCAGGGCAGCGAGGGGTTCGAGCCCAAGGCCTGCGAAACCTAGCACTCCAGCAGGGATACAAATGCCCCATCGGATGATGAGGCTCGAAAGCTTTCTCCTCGAGCCTCGCGAGCGATCAGCTATCGCTAGCTTGATGGACCTCCGGGCTGTAGTTTGGCGCTTCTTGCGTAATGGCAATGTCATGTGGATGGTTCTCCCTAACCGTCGCCGCCGATACCTTGATGAATCGTGCTACGGACCTGAGCTCCGAGATGGATTTGGTGCCGCAGTAGCCCATTCCCGCCCTTAGCCCACCTACCAATTGGTAGACGTAATCGGCCAGAGGACCTTTGAACGGAACCCGTCCCTCGACCCCCTCTGGAACCAACTTCGAGAGTTGATCCTGGCCGCTTTGACGGTACCGCTCGCTGGATCCTTTGACCATCGCGCCCAAGGATCCCATTCCCCGATAGGCCTTAAACGTGCGGCCTTGGTAGAGGATGGTTCGCCCTGGGCTTTCGGCAAGTCCCGCAAACAAACTCCCGATCATCACGGTTTGGGCACCAGCAACCAATGCCTTGACGATGTCCCCGGAGTAACGGATTCCACCATCGGCGATCGTCGGGATTTTGGCTTGCGAACAAGCCTTGGTTGTTTCGTAAATGGCGGTTATTTGCGGGACTCCTACGCCGGAGATCACGCGTGTGGTGCAAATCGAGCCAGGCCCAATTCCCACCTTCACCGCATCCGCACCTGCCTCCACCAACGCCTTGCCAGCTTCGAACGTCGCAACGT
>JBJTAQ010000136.1:0-5090 GCA_046090945.1 Pirellula sp. | reverse complement strand
GGAACATCAAATTCGAACTTCGCCGAAAGCAGTGGCAATTCCAGACTGAACAGCGTTGCACTCCCGCCGGTCATCAACTGCATCCAGTTCTCGAGATCAAGTAGGTAGGCATATTGGAATCCAGAGCGCAACACCGCGCTCTGGATTCCAATATGCCTACCTACTTGATCTCGAGAACTGGATGCAGTTGATGACCGGCGGGAGTGCAACGCTGTTCAGTCTGGAATTGCCACTGCTTTCGGCGAAGTTCGAATTTGATGTTCCAGTAGCAACTTTCGCAATCTACGGAGTTCCAGTCATTATTTCCGCCGTCGGTCGCGCGAGCCTCTCGCTAGACCTTGCTTTTGGCTACGACACGTTCGGTGTTCAGAAAATGCTCAAGACCGGTAATCCGACCGATCTATTGGATGGCTTCTTCCTGTACGACGTTACTCTTCCGGAGTACAGAATGTCTGGTGGGCTTCCCAGAAAAGTTCCCGGATCGGGTGGTGTTGACAAGGATGAGTTACAGTTCGCACTTGATATCGGCCTTCGCGGCGGTATTGGTACCTCAGCGATTTCCGTCGGACTTGGAGGTGGAGTTTATGTTACTTCTGGGTTGGACCTGCAAGATATTGCAACATCGAAATTGGTGAAGGATGGCGATGGTCGAGTGACCAGCGTCGTCTGGCAGTCAGATGGCAAGATTCGCGGCTCGGAAATTGCGACCATGTGGTCCTACTCCCAAGAGCCAGGAGGCACGCCAGGCGGACCCTTGAATCTCTTCAATTTCAATGTTAAGGCCGAGGTTTTTGCTGAGGTCTACGGGAAGTTCCCAAGTGTCGGGACCCTCAGAGCAGAACTCTCCCGCCTGAAGCTTTTGGATCTGAGCTTCCCAGCACCGAACGTTAAACCATACCTTGCTCAAAAGGTTGGTTCGACTCTCTTCATCAACGCGGGGCCCAGGGCCAGCAACCGAGCCTACTTTAACACCCAGGACGGTAATGAAGCGTTCATTTTGAGCTCGGGCAGCAATCCAGGTTCGGTGAATGTTGAATTTGAGGATTGGTATAGCAGCTATGAAGGCATTACCAATGTCGTTGCCAACATGGGAGATGGCGATGATACTTTCGATGCCTCGAGACTTGTTGGCATTACCGTCGATGTCGATGGTGGTGCAGGTAACGATAAGCTTTACACGGGCAAAGCTGGTGGGACGCTTCGTGGTGGTTTTGGGGATGATACTCTCAACGGAAATGATGGAACTGACTCACTCTTTGGCGATGCCGGTGATGACCGCATTAACGGTATGGGTGGTAATGACATGCTTGAGGGTGGTCCAGACAACGACTCCCTCAACGGTGGTGCAGGTGACGACACTTTCCGGTTCGGGGATGCATTCGGTGAGGATCGGTTTGCTGACGGCAAGGATGGAATCGCGATTTTCGACTTTAGTCCAGCGATGAATGGAATCAGTGCAGCCTTAAGCTCTCGCGGTTTAGAGGTATCCCAGGGCCGAGAACATAACATTCGGGCTGCTCGTGCAAAGGTCTCGAAACTGATTCTCGGTCAAGGTGACGACCGACTCCTCGTCGGCGATTTCCCAGAGCGTTGGATTCATGTGATCGATCCGGGCGGAAACGATCAATACCGAATTCCTATGGGTAACCCTGGATCGACCAAAGCCACAGGAACCCTTCAAATCCAAGATGACGGTGGATCATTTGATGAGATCGTTTTGGAGCAAACCCGTAAGACTCCTATCACCCTTGACACCTATCAAGTAAATAACGGCCGCGAAGTCATTAACTATTCAGCCTCAGTTGAACGGCTGACCATTACCGGTAAATCCGCGGCTTACAATGCAGATGGTATCATCCACTTCGGTGGTCCGGTTAGTTACGCGAAGAAGCCTGAGCAATCGGCAGTGGATTTGAAATCCACAAGCTTGCGAATTATCGCCGATGAAGTGTTGTTCAACGAAGAGTTAAAGGCGACAAGTGTTATTGTAGAATCATACAAAGACCTCAACGTTTCCAACCGCATCAATGCGGCAAACAACGGTTTTATCGACCTGCGTGTTTTCAAAGACAATAGCAAGATCGTCCTCAAGAAGGACTTGTTGGCCTCGGCGGGAGACGATTGGCAAGGGACTGGTTCAGGTTACATTCGCTTGCTAGCGCCAGACGGCTCGATCACCCGCGATGGTGATGTTCAGATCAAGGGAACCATGGCGCATCTGATCGTCAAAGCCTTTGATCACATCGGCACGGTTAATAATCCGCTGCGTACCGAAGTTGGTTCGCTGACCGCTGCTACAGCGGTCGAGGGTACCGGGGGCGATATCTATATCCTAGAAGCGGATGATTTAACCCTGACGGAATTGGACAACCACCCATTGTATAACAATGGGCTGGTTATCCCCGCTTTCGATAGTCCGCCGGTGTGGATCGAGAAGAACAACTGGGATAACTCCGCCAGCGCCGATTGGCTTGATCAAGTTCGTGACGGAAATGACATCTATGCAGTCGTATCGGGCAGCGGTGTGGTCGATCTCCGCCTGGATGCCCCAGGTGCCTTGCTGACTCTTGGATCCGGAAGGATCGAAAGCCGCGCGGCCGGCAAATCGATCACCTTAACCGCCGATGACTTTGATTTCGTCAGTGGTGAGAACAAGATTCTTGGACCCGGCGAATTGATCATCCGTTCGACCCACGACGAGCTGGATTACCGACTCGGTTCTGCGGGTGAAACCGCTGCAGGTTTAGACAGATCGTCCCTAGGCCGTGATACCACGGTTTATCTCGGTGTCCGAGACTTTGCCGCCATCGGAGACGATTTCCAGGTTGTTCGTATCGGACATCGCTCTATCAACGAGGACAACATCGGCAACCAGATGGTACTCGGAGATATTTACGATCGTCCGGATATCAAAGCTTCCTCTAGTCCTAGATCGATCCATGCCGCCCTCCGTAATACGACTGAATTCTTTGCCGATACGATCAGCGTTCAGGGGGATGTCCAAGCTCCCGAGGATCGTGTCGTCTTGAATGCTCATCGCGCGGAAATCAAGGCCAAGAATCTGCACGTGCCCCTTGGGCTGAACGATTCGGGTGTTTCTGCAAGAGACGTCTCATTGGTTCTAGACGAACAGTTGCTCAACAGTGGATGGATCATTGGAAAGGACAAAGTCGATATCAAGGTGCTTACGACCGATGGCACCCGACCGATTTATCGATCGAGTGATGGCGATTTGGTCAGCCTGCTTGCTGAAGTCGGTAGCCGAATTGAATCGATTAATCCCGGCAGCCGAATTGATGTATCGACCAACAAGTCGATTCAGATCGCCGGTACTCTTGAGGTGTTCGGTACGGATTCCTCTGCTACGATCTCCAGTTCGACCATGCTCACGATCCTCGAAGGCGGCTTGGTAGCTGGACGGAATGATCACGCGGTATTGACGCTCAAGGCCGGACTTCTGTTATCGATTAACCCAGGTGCCGCTGTAATCGCCGGCGTTCGGTTTGTCGATCTTGACGGTACGCCAGTGGCACAGCAAACCGGCACTCGAGCGGATGCCATTCTCGAGTCTGCTTATGAACTATTCATCGGTGGTTCTGTGACAACTTCCGATCTCATGAGACTCAAGTCCGGTCCAGCCCTGCAGGATCATTCGGATTACTTCAACAATCTCGGACTAGTGGATGCGGATCATCCTTTGATCGGCCATACTCGATACGGCCTACTTCTGATGGGGACATTAACAACCCTCGCCTCGGATTCCTTGTTGAATCTCGAATCTAAGGCGGACATTATCGTCCGCGGCAATATCAACGTACTAGGCGATCGCTCGGACCTTCTGATCCGTTCAGACCGATTCGTGTACGTCGAGGGGACCATTGATGTCAAAGACACCTTGCGAATTATCGGCGGCCAAGACGAATCAGGAAATGCGATTGAAAACAGCACTGTGCCGACTGCGGTTGGACAAGGTGTCGTCGGAAGCAGCCTCCACGTGGCATCAACCGCACGGTTGATCACCCGAGATGCAGGCAGCTTGATTGAACTGCGCGGTGCCCAGGACGTTGATCTTTATGGTGCGATCGTAGCCGGCGGATCGATCGGTTCGAGCGGCGTTACCTTCAGTGGCCCTAGTTCATCGATTATTGTTTCTTCAGAACAACAAGTGTTCCTCGATACTGGATTGTTGGCTTCCGGAACCATCACTCTCAATTCGGGTGTCCCAGGTCCAGACGACAGTCTGTCGGCACTTTTCCCTGGCAAAAACCTTTCTGAACAGGATCCAGATGAACTCCTCAGCTTGGTGATTACGACCGCAGGTGGCATGACGACCGAAGGTTGGACAACCAACTTCTCTGGTGGTGGCATCGTTATCAATTCCCAAGGCAATGTCGAGATTCTCGGCAACCTCAACGCTGGGGTGAAAGTCACTCAGCGTTTCGATTCCGAGGGCAAATTCCTAGGTGAGAACTTTACCTACACGCCTGAACCAGCCGCCTTGACCATCAACGCGTCTGGACGTGCCTTCCTCGGTGGACGCACACTTAATCAAGCAGGAGAGATCGTCAAGACGGGTACCTACCTGCGTGCGGCCCATGCAATCACCGTTAACGGTGGTTCTCATTCGACCTTGGAGGGCCTTTTGGTTCATGCTGCCAGCGAGTTGACCGTCAATGATCCAGACGGAGTGATTACGCTGAGCTCCGCTCAAAATGCGTCCATCATCGGTGCGTTTATCGCTGGAGGACGCATCGACACAGTACGAGACGCTGCGGGTGGCTATTTGGGTCGCAACTTTGTTATCTTCGGCGGCGATTCGGTGGTAACGATCCAGGCTGGAGGTAAGGTTGAGATCGGCCAGGACATCATGGCTGGCAAAGCCATCAATCTGATCGGCGGTACTGGTAATGGGCAAGGTGGCCCGGGACTGGTGATCCAAGGCAGCGGGCGGTTGAAGACCTGGCAGGCCAACAGTTCGATCAATCTAAACGCACCTGGTGAAGTGCACCTTATGGCACCTGGTCAAATTTACGAAATCGCGGCGGACGACTTTGTAGCAACACCCACCTGCACGTCAGCTTCGACGTCGA
>JBJTAQ010000135.1:0-1740 GCA_046090945.1 Pirellula sp. | reverse complement strand
ACATGCACACCGACCTCGTCGGCGATCTGCTGCATCTTCAGTGGGACGATAGCCTCGGGACCTTCGTCGAGGAATTTCTGTTGATGCTTAACGATGGCAGTTGCGACTCGAGCCAGGGTGCGTTGTCGCTGCTGGATTGATTCGATCAACCATTGGGCGCTGCCGACCTTGCGTTTGATGAACTCCTTTTCCTCTTCGGTCGCTTTGGGGTCCATCAGCCGTCGGCGGTAGTACTCGCTGATCCTCAGGGTCGGGATATATTCATCGACTAGTTTAACAACGTACTGCTCGTCGTCTTGTTGTTCGACGATCACGTCGGGGGTAACCAGTGGGACAAAGGATTCCATGAAGGAAGCCCCTGGCTTAGGGTTGAGCTTGTGAAGCTCTTCGCGAACTTTTTGAATCGTATCGATCGAGTATCCGGTTTTTTTCTGGATGACCATCATGCGGTTCTCAGCAAGATCATCCAAGTGATTGGAGATGATGACGCGAAGTTTATCGACCATTTCCGTGTCATCGTTCAGTTGGTTCAGCAAGCATTCCTTGAGAGACCGAGCGGCGATGCCGGCAGGTTCGAGACTCTGGACAACTCGCAGTGCCTCTTCGGCCTTGGCCAGATCCTCGGGTTTGTGATCCGGAGGAAGCATATCGGTGAGCGAAGAGTGGAAGTATCCCCCGTCGCGGGCATCGAGGCAGGAGACGATTCTCTCGGCGATTTTTTCGATATCGTCATCGATATCTAGTTCGGCAAGCTGATGCAGGAGAAAGTCGTTGAGGGATTCGGGGCGCTCTAGGGCGTTTGCCATCAGATCGTGCTGACGGTCTGCGTCCTCTTGGATGCGATTGCTTGAGCGACGGAAATCGTCGAATGTGTCGGGCATGTCGTTGCCCATATTTTCAAGCCGCTCGAAATCCTCGGCGTTGGTCGAGTCATCGCGGACGACCAGCTCCTTCTCGTCCTCGGTCTTCGAAGACTTGGGCGTCTCCTCCGAATCGGAATCTTCGTCTGGCAGGCTTTCGTCACGCTCGGCCACTTCGAGCATCGGGTTTTCCTCCATCTCCTGCTCGATCCGCTCTTGAAGGGCTTGGATCGGTAGCTGCAGGATCTCCATCGACTGGATCATGCGAGGAGCCAGTTTCTGAGTTTGCAGCTGTCGGGCTTCGAGTCCGAACGTAAGACGCATGGCCTGTGTCGTGATGGATAGAGTCAAAATTCGCTAGCATCCGAGCCAACGATGTCCATGAATTTTACCCCTGGGCATGCGGCTCGGGCAGGGTTGAATTCCAAAAAAGCTAAAAATGGTACGCTGTTTGCAGGCAAAAGTTTTAATGAGTGGGAGGTGAAAGCGGCTCGGCCAACCGGTGACTCGTGTTGACCAAAGAGAGGAAGTTCACTACAACCCTTAGAGAGTCAAATCGACTTTGAGGGCTCCGTAGCCAAGTGGCTAAGGCAGCGGATTGCAAATCCGCCATGCGTGGGTTCAACTCCCACCGGAGCCTCTTTTTTTTGCGCTCTGTTCTACGCACATTAGACTCTGTGCGTCGCTCAGGGGGATCCATTGCCTCGTGATCCGATGCCTAATAGTACGCTTGCCAGCCATGGGCTTGACGGTAGTCGGGCCCAAATCGTGATCCCCGCCCGGTTGGCCTCGACCCGACTTCCTGAGAAGCTTCTTCTTGCACAGACCGGGACCCCCCTGATCGCTCATACTTACCAAGCAGCCAAGAAAAGTCGTTTGG
>JBJTAQ010000134.1:0-11608 GCA_046090945.1 Pirellula sp. | reverse complement strand
TCAGGGATATGCGGACCTCGGCATAGGTCGACGAATTCGCCTTGTCGATAGAAACCCAGTTCCGGGTGGCTAGCAAGTCCAGTCTCGATATGCTCGACCTTAAGCCCCTGCTTCATGTCTTGGCAAAGGGAAATGGCCTCCTGACGGCCTAGCGAAAACTGCTCGAACGCTTCGGCCTTGGCGATGATCGAAGCCATCTCCTGCTCGATCTTGGCAAAGTCCTCCTCGGTAAGCTTGTGCGGCATGAAGAAATCATAATAGAAGCCGTTGGAGATCGTCGGTCCGAAAGCCAAGGAGACATCGGGGAAGAGTCTCATGACGGCTCTGGCCATGATGTGAGCGCTCGAATGACGCAGCACGTCGAGAGCCTCTGGGTCCCGTTCGGTAAGCAGCTTTAAAGGGATCGGCGAGCCGTTTGAAAAGCCCTTCAAGGGGCGATTCGCATCGATCACGTTCGATCCGACTTGGGCTGCGATGACGGCTTTGGCAAGCCTTGGACCGATCGCATTGGCGACCGAAAGAGGGGTAGCATCGTCCGGATGGGAGACAACGGTTCCATCGGGAAGCTGAATTTCAAGCATGGTAGATCCATCGTTAAAGTTAGGGAAACGTCTGAACAAACGACGCATCCTGGCAGGTCGCTCATGGTCGCTTGGGTCGCCCATCTTTGCAAGTAGGCATTGAGGATCGACCGGTGCGTCAATTTAGTCCCTGCTTGGATTGAATTAGATCTGTTAAACTGTCGGCAGGTTCGCGCTAGCCTGGGGTTTAAAACCGGTCCAGCGACCCGGGTTGGCATGGGTATTCGCGGCAAAATTTGTGAAAAAACATTCGGAAAAAGCTTTTATGAGCACGCTGGTTTTTGGACACCGAAATCCCGATACCGACGCGATTTGCTCGGCGATTGCCTACGCGGATTTCTTACAGAAAACCCATCGGCCCGATGCGATTGCTGCCTGCTGTGGAACGCCCAATCAGCGGACTGAGTACGTGTTAAAACGGTCTGGAGTCCCCGCGCCTCGAATCGTCATGGATGTCCGCCCAGAGGTGCTCGGACTGTGCACACGCCAACCGGTGACGGCCAAACGTGGTGAGGTCTTCTACGAAGTCTACCAGCGGATGAAAGACCAGGAAGTTAGAGCTCTGCCGATCGTCGATGAGCGCGGCAAAGTCGTTGGAGTCCTGTCGCTGCTCCAACTCATGGACCTGATCTTTCGCGATGACGCCGATCCGCTCAAGACGCGAACGGTTCGTACCAGTTTAGGCAAAGTTCGCGAGATCCTCGGCGGTTCTTTTCAGCATGCGATCGAGCCGGAACGGCAGGACGAACTGTTGGTCATGGTCGGAGCGATGAGCGCCGGCGGTTTCACGGAACGCATGCAGCGTTTTCCCGCCGAAAGGCTCATGGTCGTCTGTGGTGATCGCCCGACCATTCAACTGCCTGCGATTGAACATGGCGTACGAGCCATCATCGTCACCGGTGGGTACTCGCTCTCGGAAGGTCTGGTGGAACTGGCCAAGTCGCGCTCGGTGGTGGTCTTGCGCAGTCCCTACGATACTGCCACAACTACCATGCGCGTCAAATCCTCCCAGTTCATCGACTCAGCCATCGATGAGGATTTCGTCGCATTGTCTGCCAAGCAACCGATTGACGAAGCCCGAGCCAAAACCGATCGGGTACGTCAATCCATGCTGCCTGTGGTCAACGACTCAGGACAGCTTGTCGGCGTTATCAGCAAGTCCGATTTGATCAATCCACCGAAACCCAGGCTGGTACTGGTCGACCATAACGAATTGAGCCAAGCGGTAAACGGCGCTGAGGACGCAGAGATCCTCGAAGTGCTCGATCACCACCGCATCGGGGGTTCCCTAAAGTCGACACAACCGATCCGCTTTATCAATGAACCGGTCGGGTCGACCTGCACTCTTGTCGCTAAACAGTTCCGCGCAGCAGGCATCGAACCATCACCAGCCATTGCCTTGTGCATGGCTTCCGGAATCATTTCTGACACGCTTTATTTGCGTTCCCCAACAACCACCCAAATCGACCGCGACGTGTTGGCTTGGCTCGAGAAACTCTGCAAGGTCGATCTCGAGCAATACGCCAGGGAATTCTTTGAAATCGGGTCGGCGCTTCGCAACTGCAGTCCTTCGGTCGTCGTGCGTGAGGATTGCAAGGAGTTCACAGAGCATGGGATTCGGTTTTCGATTTCGCAGATCGAGGAGACCGGCTTTGACCTCTTCTGGGACCGAAAAGAGGATTTGCGCAAGGCCCTCGAGGAACTCGCCAGCAAACAGAATCTGCAGTTCGCAGCACTACTGGTTACCGACGTAGTCAGCAACGGTTCGCTGCTGCTCTTGTCGCACGAATCCGATGCTTGGGACGAGATCAATTACCCATGTTTGGATCGAGGACTCTACCAGTTGCCAGATGTCGTTAGTCGCAAAAAACAACTCCTGCCCCTGTTAGCTCAAGTCCTTCGCAGCACGTCTTAATCGCTTAAAGCGTTAGCTCAATCGTTGTGGATCGTGGGATATTAGCTGCAAACCTTGCGATAGATTTCCAATTCGTAAGGTCCCAGGAACATCACCAAGATGGCCCGGTCGGCTGCATACAACCGGAACACATCCTTGAGGAAATAGTCCTCCCCGGGCCAGGGGTACGCAAAGATGGTGCCAAAATCGTCGATTCCCAGCGATTCGCAGTCATACACGCAAGGAACCTTGTGGAACAGCGAAGCGTGGTTGGCTTGGCGTTTTGCCAATCGTTCAGCACCGTTGGGTAAAAAATTCCCGTGCCAGATCTCGGCAGGGATCTTCTCAGACCGAAGGAAAGCTTGGGCCTGCTGCACGAGAAACGCCTCGGCTTCAATTCCAACAGCATCCCAGCCAAGTTTGCTAGCCATCGCCGTGACGATTCCGAATCCACAACCCCATTCGCAAAAGAGGTTGCCTGTCGGTAACCGCTGTGACTTGACCGCCTGCATGGCTCGCCAGACGTCGCGAAAGTCGCAGGCGACGTACTGCTCGATGGGTCGTCGGTGCCAAGAATCCCAATAGGACTGCAGGAGCGAGTCGGCTTTGGCCAGCAATCCTTGGATTTCCTCGGGAATTGGCGATTCGGAGTCCCATTCGACTTCGAGCAGCTTCAGTTCAGGTTCACGGGGGCTATGTCGTCCTGTGGCCATGGATGAAATATGTTTTGACTTTCCGTAGCGTCGTTGCTTGCCCGATATCCGCGGCCAAAATAAAATCTACTCCACTGCTGATCTGGCCCGCTGCCGATCTGTCCCGCCTTTGGCCTTTTTATAACCTCTGGTCCTTATGCTTTCTACCAATCGACGACAATTCCTGGCCGCTTCTGCAACCACGCTCGCATCGACGGCCCTTGCCTCATCGTCCATTTCCAGCTTGTGCATGGCTCAAGACAAGGCCGCTGGCAAGCCGTTTAAGATTTCGCTCGCTCAGTGGTCGCTTCACAAGCCGCTGTTTGCAAAGGAGATCGACAATTTGGATTTCGCCAAGGTTGCCAAAGAGCGCTTTGGTATCGACGCCGTCGAATACGTGAATCAGTTCTTCAAGGACAAGGCCAAGGACGCGAAGTATCTTGAAGAGATGAAAAAGCGAACCAACGATCTAGGCGTCACCAATGTCCTGATCATGATCGATGGCGAAGGTGGCTTGGGCAATAGCGATCCGGCCAAACGAACGGCGGCGGTTGAAAACCATTACAAGTGGGTAGATGCCGCCAAGTATTTAGGTTGTCACTCGATCCGGGTCAATGCGGAGACCGACAAGCCCTACGAGGAGGGATCCAAATTGGCCGCCGACGGTTTGCGTCGACTCAGCGAGTACGCCAAGCCCCTAGGAATCAACGTGATTGTCGAGAATCACGGTGGACTCAGTTCGAACGGCAAGTGGTTGGCTGAAACGATCCGGGCCACCGGGATGGAGAACTGCGGAACACTTCCAGATTTCGGAAACTTCTACGAGTACGATCGGTATCAAGGTGTTACCGATTTGATGCCACTGGCAAAAGCGGTTTCGGCCAAGAGCTATGACTTCGATGCCGATGGGAACGAGACCAAGATCGACTTTGCCAAGATGATGAAGATCGTCTTGGACGCCGGTTACCGAAGTTGGGTTGGTATCGAGTACGAAGGATCTCGCATGAGCCCTGACGAAGGAATCAAGGCGACCAAGAAGTTGCTCGAGAAAATTCGCGACACCGTCGCTGTCAAGTAACCTCCCCCCCTCTCACAGCTTACTCCTCCGCTCGTGATTCAATCGCCGACACTTCCGGATTTTGGTATTTATCATGTGTGGCCCGAGTCTGGCATCGAGGCCTTTCATCCCGAGGATCGGGAACGGGTCAATGGTTGGATACCCAGCGACCATGTGTTCGAGCGGTTTGAGTACGACGGGGAATATTACCATGTGCGGTATGGCGAACGATTAACGCTCAGGATCAAGCCCATACTATGGATTGAAATTCCCGATGAGGGTTTGAGGCTTGGGGACCAAGTAGAGGTTCTGAGCAACAACATGCAAAACGAAGCCATGGTGGCAGATATCGTGGAGATGCGATACTCTCAATTACAGCATGCGATCGAGTACACGCTCGAGCAAGGTGGAATGCGGATCGACAAGGCTTATCTGGCACACGAGTTCGTAAGGCTCACGCAGCGCGAGCAACTCAGGCCCAGAGATGTACCAGCTCCATTGCCGAAGTTTCTGGGCAAGCCCGACCTGAACGAATCCGGCGATCAGATCGATTTCTAACCACAACCTCCTCGGTGTGTTTAGCAACTCGCCGTGGCCCCTCCAGAGTTACGGGGTTGCTAGGAGTCGCTTGGACTCTTCGAGAAGAAACTCCGCATCGGTGAAGGGCTCGTAGCCTATGTCCTGCCATCGTATGCGCCCCTGAGGGTCGACCAAGATCGTCCCATGCAAGGGCTGACCCTCAAAGTCATCAAAACATCGAAAACTTTTAAATACATCCAAGTCCGAATTCGACATCAACGGGATATTCATTTGCCCATCAAACCGTTTGAGTCCGTCGCTCAACGATGTACTGTCCTCGGTGCTGATCCCAACAACCTGAATCCCCGCATCCTTGAACTCACCCACCTTCGGCGAAAACGCCTTGAGCTGCTCAGTGCAATGCAAACATCCAAAGCCCAAGTACAAGATCATCACATAGGGCTTGCCGCGAAGGCTCGATGAAGAATTCAAGGCAACCGGTACCTGCTGGGAGGACGCCAGCGGACTAGACGCTTGAACCTCAGGGGCAGCTAAACTCCACGAAGGGGCAATCGATGGAGTCCAGCGGACCGGACCCAGCGCATCGAGCGGCGGCCGATCCCCCAAATCCTTGCGCTCCGGCGCCGACGTCTGCCATGCTAGCCCCGGTGAGACACTGCTTGCTATCTGCCTTGCATGCTCGATCGCGGGTATCGCTGGCTCACTGGCCCACACAAGCTTGGCGCAGCGCTCCAACGCCCGCTCGCGATCTTGCTTCCACTGATCGATCTGCTTGGATTGCGGCTGAGCCTGGATCGCGTTGTGGGTCACGATCGCAAACAAGGCGCTTGGTAAAACCTCACCCTCGGAACCGTTGAAATCATCTCGGGCCTTGGCGATCGCTAACTCATGCTCCCCAGCAGCTTGGGCCCAAGCGATCCGTTGCCAGCGATCGATCGAATCGCGAGCTTCACTCGACCTGCGAAGAGCTTGGCGAAAGTCGCCTCGATGCGCGGCGGCATAAGCCTCCAGGGTGTTGATGTAATCGGCCAACCGGTAACTGCGATAGTTCTTGTCGTGCAAACTTTTTTGCTGAGCGATCTGCTCTTTGGGTTTGTCTTTCCACTTGCTCTCGTCGAACGCTTGGGCGACGCGCTCGACGAATGGCAAATCGCGCTCGTTGCCCCACAGATCCTTAGGGGCTTCGCTTGGATCCAAAAGCTTCGGTGGGGTTGCTTTGTTCCCCTCGGCACTCTGACTTGCGGCCTGGACCTCGATGATCAAACTCCTGCGCAAGTCTTTTAGCCCCTGCAGTATCGCCTCGGCTCGATCTTTTTTCCCAGTTTCAAAGGCTGCAATTCCTCGCAGCATCTGGACCTCATCGGCACGCGTCGAACCCTCAGGTGCCTTCAAGTAGATGCTATCGACCAGCTCGGATGCTTGCGGCCAGAGTCCATACGTACGAATGGTTTGCAAAAGCCGCTGCCGACCAAGCTTGGAACTGCCATTTCCATCGGTTGCATTGTATTTCGGATGCCGAGGCAACTCGATCATGTTCTTAGCCAACGCTAGAGCATCGTTGGGCCGCCCGATATGGAGCCAATTCCGGATGAGCCACTCATTGTTGTGAGCGAAGTTATGGATTTGATCAGGCAGGATCCGATCCCGCATCATGTGCGCGTGATCGACTCGGGCCGATGCCTCTTGTTGCCAAGCGGCATCGGCGTAGCGATGCAACCGAGAGTAGGTGTGGCCGGGCATATGCCACATGTGCGCGATACCCGGAGCGCTCGGACCGCACTGTGCAGCCGCTTGGATCGCGAGATTCTCTTTGCGATAGTCCCACAGGTGAATTCGGAAATGATGGGCCGGATGTCTCGGGTTGCGACGAAAGATCTCTTCGAGCATTGCATCCAAGGCGGTGTAGCTCTGGATATCGTGCCCTTGGCTTTGATTCTGCCACAACTGCAGCACGAGCATCGCTTTGAGTTCGATCTCCTCGGGATAGTCTTGGACGATCTCATCGAGGTCGCGAGCATAGTTTTTCAAACGCTCCTTCCGCTTCTCTCGTACATCCTCGGACTTTTTCTCTTCGGGTTTCTTCTCTTCGGGTTTTTTCTCGTCTGGTTTCTTTTCTTCGGGCGGTTTTGGCCAATCTTTCACCCGTCGGCTCCAGGCCTCGATCAGTCGACGCTCGAGCGGACTGGATTTGTCGATCCGTTTGATTGCCTGTTCGATGAATCCTGCAGACCTTTCGGGATTCTCGGTGTTGGCCCGCGCCATGCCCCAATAGAAGATCGCGCGGTCCGGATCGATCGAGGCAGCTTGGCGGAACGAACGTTCGGCTTCGAAATACCAAAAGCCGTGGAGCTGAGCGATTCCCTGATCGAAGAACCGCTGAGCCATCGGCTTGTCGGTCGAAATCTTCCAGTGGACATTTCCCATCCCCTGCATCAGATACGCTGCCTGGCGGGGTCCTTCGTTGAAGGCTTCGCCATGGACGGAGTGTCCGGCATTCTTCCCTTTTTCAGGCTCTTTTGGGTCGTCGGTTGCAAAAATGGCACTATCGGCCAACAGGCAACAGGGAACCAAGACGCGTGAGATCCGCTTCAAAAATGACATCGCTGGCATCGGTGGGTCCAGAAGGAGCGTCAGTCGGTAGGAGGTCAGAGGGTCGAGCACCGTCTAGATTATAGTCCAGGATTAGCAAAACAACCTGGGATTTGCAGAATCAATTATGGACCTCAGTCCAAGCAAAGCCCCACGTAGAAAGTGTCTCGGAATCCTATTTTTTTCCCCTTGGAAACGGCCGACTGGAATTTTTCACCTGCCTCGAGTGAAGCCTTGTGCCAAGCGTCGATCATCCACCCTTGCTGCTCGGGAAAGTCGTAATTGCGAATGTGATCGAGTGTCTCTTGGCAGACTTGGTCCGACATCGGTTTCCAATGTGTTCGTATCTCATGCTCGATGCGAGAGACATATCCCGAGCGATCCTCACCATCGAGGCAAGCGATATCGATCCAAACGAATCGTCCACCGGCACGCAGCACCCTTCGTACATGGCCCAAGATCGACTGTTTTTGGTCTCTTGGAAAATGATGGATGGAGTAGCTTGCCAATACCAAATCAAAACCGTCGGCCGGCAGTTTAGCGATCGACTCAGCAAGATCCCCGTGGATGACCTGAGGATCATCACCGAGTCCCTGGGATTGCTTCAAGTGCCTCAACGCATCTTGCGAAAGATCGACTCCAACGTATTTTTGGATCGGACAGCCGGAAAGCCCGTTTCGTGCCATCGCGCCATCGCCGCACCCAAGGTCCAGGATGCTCAGGCCCGATGTTGTAAGTTCTCCGGCGACGCGATGGATAAAGTCGGCCAGCTCCTTGTGTCGCATCCAGTTTCTGCGGACGATGTTGTCGTATAGGTCCCAGGAATTAAAGATCTCGACGCTCTGATTGTCGGACATCGTTTAGATCAAACCTATAGCTTTGCGACCAATCCAAAAGGCTGTCAAAAGAGCGACCATCAAGGCAACGAGCCATGGGTGCGACCAAAGCGGAATCCGCCGGATCGTCGACGGAGGCTGAGGTGCCATCCGAATCGCGTCCATCCATTGTTCTGGTTGCTGCAAGGATAACGTCTTGCCACCGGTGAGCCGAGCCAACTCTTCGAGCACCTTGGGCCGCGCCGCTTGGCCAATGCGCTCTCGCGATACACCCTGCACAAAGAAACTTGTCTCGAGCGACTCAGCCGTCTGCTTGCACATGAGCGTGACCTTGTGGTTTCCCGGTTCGGAGGTCTCATAGCGACCTTCAAACGATCCCCAACTCTCGGAACCGCCGCTTGAGAGCTTGATCGATTGCGTCTTGCCCGACGGGGATTCGATCCTCGCGGTGACATCGCCTTGGGCTAGCGGCTCGCCGCTGGTTTGCATGACGTTGGCGCGCAAGGTCAGGGTCTGACCGATGCTGGGTGTATCGGGGGAGAAATAGAACCGCATCGATTCCCCCTTGGCCATGTTTCTTTGATAAGCCATCCAGCGGACCACTTGGCTCCAAAACCGATAGTGGTATTTGTCTTCGACCCCTTTGCGCCAACGCCAGACTCCGTCGGTCCCCATGAAAAGAACCTTACCAGAACCAAAGGTTTTGGTTGCAAGCAGTGGCATTCGCCCCTGCTCACTCATGGCCGTTTCATGTACCGCCAAGACCTCGACACCTGCCTTGGCTCGCGCCACGGCTGTATGCCACTGAAAGCCGGGTAGATTCATCCAGACGTCGACGTTGTCTTCGGCCGTATCGGCAAGTTTCGTTAGCAGGCTGCGGCGTCCTGCTTCGGTCAACTCCAACCGCATCGCATTGCGCGTCCCGATACCATCTGCATTTGCAGGATCCAGGACCACGGGCATGAGAGCTTCCAGGGGTGTTTGTGCCAAACTGTGTTGGTTTCCTTGCGAACCGGGCATGAAGACCAAACCGCTGGCTTGGAATTCGACCAAGCCGCGAATCATCTGGCATTGCTCTTCGGTCAACTGACCTTTTTCAGTACCGACATCACCGAGAAACACCACATCGTATTTGGAGAGTTCATCGAGGGTTGCCGGAAATTCCTTGATGTAGTCTTTGTTGCCACCCCCGACGCGCTCGAGGTCTGGATGGAACAGCAGGCAGGAGACATCGACTCCAGGATCACGGGAAAGCGCATTCCGCAAATAGCGATACTCCCAGCGGGGTAGCGAATCGATGACCAAGACTTTCAGTTTCTCTTGACGGATCGAGATCGGTGAGGAGGCGGTGTTGTTCGAGTTGATCGTCTCCTCGGAGTGTTCGGGGATCTCGACGCTGATGGTGTAATCCCCTTCGGTCTTCGGGGTCCACACGACCGCATCCGAGGTGCGCGACATGGCTCGTATGCGAACCTCCTTGGTCAGCCTCTCACCGTCGGATGTATTGATCACGATCGTTGAGACCACATCCCGAGGCAACGATGATTCGATGGTAAAGGGAATGCGCACCCCTTTCTTGACGATCCCGAAGGTGGGTGTATCGATGCTCAATAGTTCCAGATCTGGGAGTCTGGTCGATGATCCGACCGGCATGGCAAAAATCGGGGTCCCGAGCGTGCGGTATCTGGCCGCCACGCTCACCGGTGGTGCCCCAGCGTTCCAATCGCCATCGGAAACGACCAAAACGCCCATGACACTCGAGGCGTTGTCCAGAACAGAGCCCAGTGGAGCTGATAGGTCCGTTCCGTCGACGACACCTTGAGGCGGAAAGTCGCTGATCACGACATTCGCTTTTTTAGAAAGTTCGCTCCATACTTCAGGCTTAGCTACCTCTTCGACCGCCGACGCGCGTGAACTGGCTTTTTTGTCGACCATGACATCTTGGGTTTGCATGCTCGGGGAGCGATCGACCAGGATGGCGAAGGTTGGTTTTTGAGTCGAGCGAAAGTCCTGAATCCATTCGGGTTGATTCAGCAGGATCGCCCCTAAAAGCACGGCGGCTGATCGCAAGCACTCGAGTCCAATGACACCTCGGGCATATCCGCTTCGGCGAATCGCTAGCCACGACAATGCAAAGCACGCAGCGCAGGCCAAGATCGAGACGAGGATCAGCCAGGGACTCGTGCTAAAACTCAACGATTGGTAGGCGGCGCTTGTCGCCGAATTCTCAGCGATCGATTCGGTATTCATGCGTTGCTAGTCTAATCACTGAATTCCCAACTGGTATGCTCGATTTGCATTTCCGCCCCAGAACTTGGCCTGTTGGTCGGAGTTTAAATCCTTGGATAAAACGCTCACCGCGGCCACCCAATCGGCATAGGAACTTCGCAGCAAACACACCGGCCAATCGCTACCGAACATCAATCGCTCTGGCCCGAATGCTTCCAACGCAACATCCCAATAGGGTTTCAAGAGCTCGACGGTCCAATCCGGGTCTCGAACCTCCGTCACCAGCGCAGAAAACTTGCAATCGACATTCGGTCGTTTTGCTAGCTCGCGAAAATCTTTCTCCCACTGCCGATCCAGGCCACTTGTAGCGATCACCGGTTTGGCGATATGGTCGAGCACGAAGGGTTGATCAGGATGTCGATCAACGAATCGAATCGCCATCGGCAACTGCTTGCCAAAAATCAAAATATCGTAGACGAGCTTGAATGACCGCAACAATCGGATGCCCGCATTGAAATCCTCTCGATCGAGGAATTTCTCGTCCGGTTCGTCTTGGACTACATGCCGCACTCCCTTGAGAAGCGATTCGGCTTGGAAGGAGTCGAGAACTTTGGCGATGGAGTTTTGGGCAAGTGGCACCCAACCGACGACCCCTTTGATCCAGGAGTTCTTCTTAGCGTAGTCGAGCAAGAAGCGGGTTTCCTGGATCTCTTGTCGGGCTTGAACGCTCACGACGTAATCGATGTGAGTGTTCTGAGCTTCAGCTAGAAGGTCCTTGGGTCCAAAGTCCCTGCGGATGACTTGCATCTTGTCATTGATCCAGCCGTACTGTTCTGCTGAGTAATTCCAAAAATGGTGGTGGCTGTCGATACGCATCATGAACCTGCTTGTGCTTTTTCTATGTCGATGATTTTTTCGAGACGGCGCAGATGCCTGCCCCCCTCGAATTCGGTAGCTAGCCAGATTCGCACCAAATCCCCGACGGGTCGATCTCCAATCAGATCACCTGCAAGGCACAGGATGTTGACATCGTTGTGCCGCCGACACATTTCGGCCATGACTTCGTCGGCGCAGGTCGCAGCCCGCACTCCCTTGAATTTATTCGCGGTGATCGCCATGCCAAACCCGTTCCCACAGATGAGAATCCCTCGCTCAACCTTCCCCTCGGCGACTTGTTCGGCAACGGCGAC
>JBJTAQ010000133.1:0-4035 GCA_046090945.1 Pirellula sp. | reverse complement strand
GCTTGCGCCGTTCCGTTTTTATTAGTAGCGGTTGGGCGCAAGCCCACCGGTGAGTGGATATGTATTGCCAAGTGTGTCACCGGACGGCTTGCGCCGTTCCGCTTTTATTAGTAGCGGTTGGGCGCAAGCCCACCGGTGAGTGGAAATGTATTGCCAAGTGCGTCACCGGACGGCTTGCGCCGTTCGGCTTTTATTAGTAGCGGTTGGGCGCAAGCCCACCGGTGAGTTGTTGTTATTGCCAAGTACGGCACCGGACGGCTTGCGCCGTTCCGCTTTTATTAGTAGCGGTTGGGCGCAAGCCCACCGGTGAGTAGATATGTATTGCCAAGTACGGCACCGGACGGCTTGCGCCGTTCCGCTTTTAGTGCTCCCCGGTTGGATATAGGGCAATAACATTGGCAATCAGGATTAGCAGGCCGCCGACGAGCGAGCTCCAGGTGATTTGCTCATTGGGGTGCTCGATACCCGAAAGCTTCGAGAGCACTCCTGGGAGGAATAGAGCCCAAGCGGATGCGAAGACCGGCTCGAGGCTATATATTACCGCTGCTTGGGATGCTGTCACCGCTGGCTGATACTTATTCATCCAGCCAAAGGCTAAGATCGAACAGAAGATGGCCAAAGCGACGAGCGATATCAAGAAAATAGTCCGTCCCGACAACTGCACCCAGTCCATCCATTGCATGGCCTGGGCACCGGTGCTGAGTCGAAGTGGGGTTTCCAAGATGACGCCCACCGTCAACCACCCCAAAACCGCCGCAGTCAAAAACATACTAGGCGTTACAGCTACCGAATTGATCCGTTTGCCGTAGTGATCCAAAAACAACACCTGGAACGCGAAAAAAACCGAGCCCATGGTGGTGAGGGTATCGCCTAGCGTCCAGCGATCCTCCGCGTCAGGAGCAAGAGCAAACCCAGTCGGTGTGCGGACCACCAACCCCGTCAGCAGCACAACACCGACAACGGCCAGCCCGATCCCGACGACCATCCATTTGGTCGGGTACTTGCGGAAAATCAATGCGCCAAACAAAGGTGTGAAAACGGCGGTCAAGCTAGTCAGAAAACCGCTTCGCGATGCCGGTATAGTTGCAAGCCCGATGACCTGAAGCACCAGTCCCGTATAGAACATCAGTCCGATGTAAAAACCCGCCATCCACTCTTGGCGTGTTGCTCGGCGGATCAGCGATGGCCAAACGACACCCAAGATTGCCAGGGCAAGCGTAAAGCGGGTAGCAATCATCCAAGCCGAAACCATCACCCGATAGACAGTGCTCTGGTGTTGATGGGGGACGCCGAAGTGCAAGTCGCTCATCTCGTTGAGCACTTTCACGACCGGAAATGAAAATCCCCATAGTCCATTGACGATCACAAGTGCAATGACAGGAATCCAGGGAAAGGTTTTGCCAGCAGCCATACTTGCACTAGCCGTTTCTCGCTGAGGCTAATCGCTCGCAACTGACCATCGTGTCCATACTTGTCGCGAGTATCTTTTCGATACCCGGTGAATAGTCGAAGACCTCGACGCTGACCCAGCCTTGGTAATTGATTTCGTGTAGCGCGCGGAATATAGGGGCTTGGTCGACATCTCCCATACCCGGTCCGAGTTTGTTCGGGTCGTTGGCGTGGAAGTGAATGACTAAATCTGCGTTCTCGCGAACGATCTGATCGATCGGTTTGCCTTCGCTGCTCATCGCCTTGACATCCAAATGCAAACGGACGTTGGAGGAACCAATCGCCTCAATCATCGGTCGAGCATCGGCGGCATGATTTAGAAAGTTGCCCTCCTGAGGGCCGAGCGGTTCGATCGCTAAGCGAACGTGGGCGTCTTCAAGCTCCTTGGTAAATCGACGGATGACATCCACCGCATTGTCGATCGCTTGCTCGTGCGTCATCGGTGCCGTAAAGTTTCGTTGCAAGGGAGAGCCCAGGACCATGATGTCACCACCAAGGTCCGAGCAGAGCTCAACGAGACACTTGAAGTAATCGGCAGTCTTGATCCGCACGGCCGCATCCTCGGTGGTCAAGTGAAAGCCGTTGGTCTTGGCCAGTAACCAGTGTAACCCAATGATGGACATCCCAAGGTCTTCAATCATCGATCGGTACTCTTTTCGTTTCTGCTTGGGGATCTCGCGAGCGTCTAGGCCAAGGGTGAACGGAGCGACCTCGACACCGGTGTACCCAAGTTTCTTGGCTAGCTCCAAACCATCGCGATGTGAGGTTCCCTCGAATGTCTCATTGCAGATTGCGTACTTCATAGGTGGCTTCCTTGGGATGCATGCGGCACGTGCACTTGGATTCGTCGCGAATCGGTTCGCTCGCGAATTCTTTTGGCGAATCGACCACTGATTTTAGCGATCTGGTCCGCAGACTTGGACCCCAAATGGTTTGTGGGTGATTTACTTTGGATTCTTAAAGAATTACGATACTCTTTGGTTCAAACCACTCCCCTCCTTTCGATCCCTCCGAACAACTTCTTCAGTACAACTTCTTCAGCACAAATTATTCCGCCATGAAAGCATCCTGGTTTCTGATTGGTTCTGCGGTCTTTTCTCTGTTTGGTTGCTTCGGCAGCTTGCAAGCGACCGAACCGAAGGCACCGAAAAAAATCGTGTTTATTGCGGGCGGTCGCAGTCACGACTTTGGGTCTCACGAGCATTATGCAGGTTGCCGTATCCTAGCCGACACGGTCAAAAAGACCGTGCCCACGGTTGAGGTTGAGGTGCTTCGCAATGGCTGGCCAGCCGATGACTCTGCACTCGATGCCGCCGATGCGATCGTCATTTACTCTGATGGTGGTGGCGGACATCCCTCGCTTCCTCATTTGGCGAGGATCAACAAGCAGATGGACCGAGGAGCGGGGCTGGTTTGTATTCATTATGCGGTCGAGGTCCCGAAGGACCGAGGGGGCTCGGAGTTTCTCAACTGGTTGGGTGGCTACTTTGAAACGCATTGGTCGGTCAATCCGCATTGGACTGCGAAATTCGATAAGCTTCCCGAGCATCCGATCACTCGCGGAGTAAAACCTTTTCAAACGCGTGATGAATGGTACTTTCACATGCGGTTCCGCGAGAATATGCAAGGTGTTACGCCGATCTTATCGGCCATCGCACCTGATGAGACCATGAATCGTCCGGATGGTGCGCATAGCGGTAATCCCGATGTGCGGCGAGCGGTTGCCAAGAAAGAGCCTCAGCATGTGGCTTGGGCCTCGGAAAATCCCAACGGCAGCCGAGGGTTTGGCTATACCGGCGGCCATTTTCACTGGAATTGGGGACGCACCGAACCAACACGACTGGTCTCGAATGCAATCCTTTGGGCCGCCCATATCGATGTGCCAGCCGATGGCTCGTTAGTCGACAATCGAACCGCATCGCAGTTGGTTGAAAATCAAGACGAACCGGTTCCCGGGAACTTTAACCCAGCGGGAATCGCCAAAGAGTTTGGGATCGAGCCGGGTGAAAGGTCGAGTTCCGCAGCTAAGCCCAAGGGGCGGGCGCTATTTACCTCCCCGCTGGTAAATTCAAGCACTCCAGGGCACAGGGTCAACGCAGACGTCGATGTCTCGGGTGTCAAAAAACTCTACCTGATCGTATCGGATGGCGGTGATGGTTTCGCTTGCGATTGGGCGAACTGGGTCGAGCCAAAACTGATCACCAAGTCGGGAGAAAGATCGCTGCTGGATATGAATTGGTCCGCGGCAACGATCGAGTGGGGTGAGGTTCGCAAGAACTCCAATGCAGGTGGGGGCCCCCTGAAGGTACTCGATAAAGTCCTTCCAGGTATCGGAACGCATGCCAACAGCACCATCGTTTTTGATCTGCCTGAGGATGCAGTGCGGTTGAAGATTGGTTGTGCATTAGACCAAGGTGGTGTAACGCAAAATAATGGTTCTTCGACCACGGTAAAGTTCCATATCGCGGCCGAAGGTGTTCCGCCGGATGTGGGACAAGGCCCAGTGCCGGCTGCGGATCGTTCTCCCGAAAATGCGGTCTCTGGTTTGAAGATCGCTGATGGCGTCGTTGCAACCCTAGCCGCCTC
>JBJTAQ010000132.1:0-2246 GCA_046090945.1 Pirellula sp. | reverse complement strand
ATCGGGTGATTGTCCAAGTCGGCGCGGGGCTCGGCTCTGGACTTGCCGATGAAGCGTATGAACAAGCCGGAGCGACCCTTGTAAAGACCGGTAAAGAGGTCTTTGAGCAAGCGGATCTAATCGTCAAAGTCAAAGAGCCGCAAGCGGCTGAATATCCGCTGATTCGTAAAAATCAAACCCTCTTTACCTACTTTCACTTTGCTGCCGACCGCGGGCTGACTCAAGCCATGATCGACTGCGGGGCCACCTGCTTGGCTTATGAAACCCTACGCGATTCTCAAGGCCGATTGCCGCTGCTGACCCCGATGAGCGAAGTTGCCGGACGGATGAGTATTCAGGAGGGAGCCAAATACCTCGAGAAACCTCAAATGGGTCGAGGGATCCTCCTAGGCGGTGTCCCTGGAGTACCACCTGCCCACATCACGGTCCTAGGTGGAGGAGTTGTCGGTGCGAATGCCGCCCGCATCGCCGCTGGTTTCCGAGCCGATGTGAACATCCTCGATGTCAACCTCGATCGCATGCGCTACCTCGATGATGTCATGCCCCCGAACGTCAATGTCATCTACTCAGACCGCTACAACGTACGCGAGCAACTCAAATTAGCCGATCTAGTTATCGGATCGGTTTTGATACCCGGCGCCAAAGCCCCGTACTTGGTACGCAAAGAAGATCTCAAGCTCATGAAACCCGGCAGCGTTATCATCGATGTCGCAATCGACCAAGGAGGTTGCGTCGAGACCAGCAAGCCGACAACCCACCGCAATCCAACCTACATCGTCGACGAAGTCCTTCATTACTGCGTTACGAACATGCCTGGAGCGGTCGGACGCACCAGCACCTTTGCTCTATGCAACGTGACCCTCCCATGGGTCGTGCAGTTGGCCCAGCAAGGGATCGAGCCGGCGATCGCGGGATCCAAGCCCCTGCGCGAGGCCCTCAACGTGCATCGAGGCAAGGTCACCAACCAAGCGGTCGCCAATACCTTTGGCTACCCCTACGCGGACTGCTAAACCACCGGTGATGCGACCTTTAGAGCCGATAACACTGACGATCCTGTGGTTGTTCATGGGAGTCTTCTTCGAAACAGGCTATTCCCAAGTTGCCTTGCCGATCCCTCAGGAAACGCTCGTCGTGCGATGGGAATTCGGGAGCGAAGAGACTTCCAAACTGCGACCTGTCGGAACAGTTCATCGAGATATCCCAGGGCCAAGATCCCCGCTCTATCCCGATTTTGAGATCGGCAACACCGCAGTCAAATTCGATGGCTCCGGGGGGCATCTAGAATTCGACGATCCGGGCACCCAAAGCGACTTCGATTTCACCAACGACGATCCGATCACTCTCGAAGCTTGGGTGCAAGCCGAATCGCTCAGGCCGGGCGAATTTGTTTACATTTTGGGCAAAGGTCGAACGGCTGGTAGTGGTCCTGCGAGCGACAATCAAAACTGGGCTCTTCGAATCCGAGAACGCAACGAAAAGGGTTGCGTCAGCTTTCTGTTCGCTACACCGAAAGAATCCTCTCGAGCAAACAACGACGCGCATTGGCATCGTTGGACGAGTCAATCAGGATTTGCCCCCGGCAAAGTCTGGCATCATGTAGCCATCAGCTACCGATTTGGCCATCCGGAATCGATCCGCTGCTGGATCGATGGCAAGAATGTTCCAGGAGCTTGGGACATGGGTGGCAAGACAACCCAAGCACCCGTCGTCGATAACGATGCGGTCTGGATCGGTTCCTCGCGGGGCGGTGCACCGGGCAACAGCTTCCGCGGAAGTCTCGATTCAATTGCCATCCATCGTCGACTCTTTGACGACGCTCAAATGGCTGAGCGTTACAAAACGACGGATGTCGAGGGCCCATCGAAACGGGCTCCGGAAGTGATGCCGATGCTCGATGTGCCACCCAACACAGTCCTCATGACATTGCATGAAGGATTTCCCAGTCACTTTCGATGGCTCAATGAAAATGAAACATTTCCACAGGCAATCCTTCAGATTCCGCTCGATGCGTTTCTGATCGACCGCTTACCCCAACGCTTTGATCCGATCGGTATTCGGGCTGCTTGGGCCGATCCGGTCCTCGTTCGACTTGCTGCCGATGTTCAGCTACCCT
Source organism: Pirellula sp. (assembly GCA_046090945.1). Lineage (GTDB taxonomy): Bacteria > Planctomycetota > Planctomycetia > Pirellulales > Pirellulaceae > JBKCUI01. Next base: position 133 of record JBJTAQ010000132.1, on the reverse strand, counting down.
CTGGTTCGCAGACCCTGATCATGCGAGTCCGAGGGATGAGTCGACTCTGGTGCAATGGAAGTCTCGTCGCTCGAGCCGAGTCGATCTCGGGTTCGCCAAGTGGTGAAGAACCGATGACTCCCATCACGGCCGG
>JBJTAQ010000131.1:0-1198 GCA_046090945.1 Pirellula sp. | reverse complement strand
TGGATGAGTCACGGCGATCAAGTCAAAAAGCTTCCCGAGGGCTTTGAAACACTCGCCGGCACGACGACTTGCCCATACGCGGCAGTCAAGCATCGTTCGAAGCCGATTTACGGACTTCAATTTCACCCCGAGGTGTCCCACACGGCGCTGGGCGGAACCTTGATCCATAACTTTCTCTACAACGTCGTCGGATGCCAAGGGTTATGGCACTTGTCGAATTTCGCCGAGCATACGATTTCGCAACTTCGGTCTAAGATTGGATCGGATCGAGTCATCTGCGGTCTATCCGGTGGAGTGGATTCATCGGTCACTGCGGCGATGCTCTACAAAGCGATCGGGCCTCAGTTGACATGCATTCTGATCGACAACGGACTGTTGCGCAAGGATGAGCAGTCGGCAGTGATCCGTGAATTTACCGATCATTTCCGAGCCGACCTACGAGTGGTCGACGCCAGCGACCGGTTTTTGGGGGCATTGACGGGTATTCGGGATCCGCAGGAGAAGCGTCGGCGGATCGGGCATGCTTTCATCGACTGCTTCAAAGAAGAAGCCCTCAAGATCAATGGAGCGAGATACTTGGCCCAAGGGACACTGTATCCGGACGTGATCGAGAGCGGGGCGGCTCCTGACGGTCCTGCAGCAACGATTAAACTGCATCACAATGTCGGTGGGCTTCCGGAGCAACTTGGTTTTGATCTGGTCGAACCCTTGCGGGACCTGTTCAAGGACGAGGTGCGGCGTTTGGGGGTCGAATTGGGGCTGCCCGAGCATCTGGTTTGGCGTCATCCGTTCCCCGGCCCAGGCCTTGCCGTTCGCTGTCTGGGCGAGGTGACTCGGGCCAAGCTCGATGTACTGCGCGAAGCCGATGAGATCCTCATCACCGAAATCAAAAATGCGAACCTTTACCGAGAGACATCCCAAGCATTCGTGGTGTTGCTCGAGTCGCAGAGTGTCGGCGTGATGGGTGATTCGCGGACTTATGAGAATGCGGTCGCGGTCCGTTGTGTGAACACCGACGATTTCATGACCGCCGACTGGAGTCGACTGCCCTACGATTTGCTTGCCCGAGTCTCGACGCGAATCATCAACGAGGTCCGGGGCGTCAACCGAGTCTGCTACGATATCAGTTCCAAGCCTCCTGCAAAGATTGAATGGGAATAGTCGATCCATAGCCTTTATGAATCGGCAATATATTTTT
>JBJTAQ010000130.1:0-2749 GCA_046090945.1 Pirellula sp. | reverse complement strand
CGTGATGGTGCGATCGAACGTGCAACCTTGTACTTGCTTGATTTCTATCCCGAAGACTCTGCCTACGCCCATATGTTGACCCCTAAGGGGCTTGAAAAACTCGAAAAGTCCATTTGCGTCAGTACAAACTTTGGATCACCTCTGAGAGTTGAAAAATCGACTCGCTCAGATCTCAATGAACGACGCCTGAAATGGCTATCGGAGCAAACAAGCGTAGTACAGGCAGGCATCCCACATGAATCCATCTGTCTGATAGCTAAACCGATGGGCATCCAAGCCACTGAGGCGATTCGGAGCTATCAACAAGGGATTTCCGCGTCTCGATCCTCCGGACAAGCGGGCTCGAATCAAGTCGTCAGCCCGAGTAGCTTTCCGATTGTCCCAAGCTCCGGAGCCTCGACCGGCTCTCAAATCCCTCGCTAGAGCCATGCTTGCTACCTATTTCTCGACAAGTCGTTGCATGTCGGTATTACTGCTCGTATTGACGATCTTGGTAAGCGGATGTTCTAGCTTGACCCCTTGGAACTTCCGTTCCAGCATGAAACCCAAGGCGTCCTCGAAAGAAAAGTCTTCGAGCCTATTCAGTTCGAAGCCCAATACTCGTCAAGCTCAACTGGATTTGGCAATCGTCGCCGCTGAACAGCACGAAGCCAAGCAAGAATACCGCGAAGCGATGAAGAAATACCAAGAGGTTCTGGAACTCGACAAAAAGAACTCGCTTGCCCATCACCGAATAGCGCTTCTCGCCTGCCGCATATCGGCTACCAAGCAAGCCCAGGAACACTTCGAATCGGCGCTCCGATTGGCACCAAAGGATACCGATTTGCTGGCCGATTATGCCTACTGGCTATACCTAAGCAATCAAACTGCTCAAGCGACGGAGATGGTTGAAAAGGGACTCAAGTTGTCTCCGGAATCCGAGCGACTTCACGGTATCCATGGACTGTTGTTTACACGCGATCGAAAAATGGAGCAGGCAGTCCAGAGCTTCGTTCAATCCGGTTGCACCGCGCAGCAAGCTTGGGCGAATGTCGGGCACGTTCTAATCCTCGAAGGAGACGTCCAGGCAGCTTCTTATTGGATCGAGCATGCTGCACAGGGCGAGGGTGGTTCAGCAACTGCCAAGAGAACCCAAGAAGTCTTGCAGGCGTCGTACAATTCTACCAATGAGAACGTCAGGTAATAACTGGCAGACGACTTCTAAAATGCAGCCGCAATCATCCTCGTGCACTCGATGATCATCACACCGAGGGCAACAGGGAACGCATAGGGAATCAGCCTCCGCCGTTTCCCTGGTGATTCAAATATCTCATCGATCCCTGCATCGCTGCGAACTTGTTCTGGTGTCGACGTGGAATTCGTTTCTTTGCTAGTCGCTATTGCGTTGGATGCGAACATGACCAAAGCAATGAGCCCCAAAGCCAACCCGCTGACCAGAAAAACTCCTAGGATCCCCTTTGGGCCGTACCAAGCCCCCAAGGCAGCTAGCCATTTGACATCACCGGCGGTCATTCCACCCAGAATGTAAAAAGGGATCAACAACGCAAAACCTGCCAGGATTCCAAGACAACTCGTTACAAAACCTTGGCTGGAAAACAAGCTGATGTTCCAAGCCATCCCTGAAACCAACGTGATCAATACCGATCGATTGGATATACGGTATTGACGAAGATCGCTTTGGGCTACAAAGAGTACAAGCCCGATTAGAATCCAAGATCGATACAGTTCCATCGAGCAACCTATTCGACCAGGTAAACGGATTTACCCATCGCTTTGGGGGAATTGTTGCCTGCGGTGACCTCGACAGTACCACTCCCGGTTACCTTCATATCCGAAACGACAAACTGCGCATCGTACTTGCCTTGACCTGAAATGCTGATCGGCATCCACTTCCCGTAAAACGTTCCGGTCAAACTGGTTTGAGACGAATTCCCCGTGATGGATAGCACTTGGGTATTGTGCCGTCGTTGATAATACATCATGCCATTGAAGTCTTTCGAAATCGACTTGGCGCCAGGATAAAAACTCGCATAGTTGTACCTCGTAGTATCGATCGGACTGGTATGAAACGAGGAGTTGATAGCCGTCGAGCCGAATGTGGTTGCAGCAGCACTTGGAGGAGCGGTCCCTAAGTCCGTTGAATCAGGAAGTCCGGTGGTCGCGTTGTAATTGCCGCCTGTATTGTAGAACATCAGTCCCTCTGCGATCACCGTTCCACCTGTGAGCTTCAGGACGTCCTGATTGGCCTTGAGCGACCTCAGGACATAGATGCCTGGAATGAAGTAGACTTTCCCCCCGGTAATCGAAATATTGTCGTAGATCCCGGGATAGAGGATCACGTCGCCCGATGCAGCGGTGTAAAGTCCGCCAGCCACTTGTTCGTTGTTTGTAGCTCGATGGTTTTGTCCAGCTGTATCGGTATTCAAGCCGTTGACGTTGTTGTTTGTCACCGAAACGGTTCCCCGCACCCGTGCATCAAGTCCGTTGCTAGCCATCGGGGTAATCACGTTCAAATAGGGATCAGGCTCCGGCTGAACCTTGGTGTGTAGCGGCGGAACTTCGCCCGTTATCAAGGGTTTAAAAACCGAGGGGTTATCAACCCCACCCACACTATCGACGATGCGAGCGAAAATACCTTTGTCAGAGTTCGGCGATCCACCGGAGATTGCCACACCATTGTTACCGTTGTTCACCAGATTTCCATACTCGTCGACGCCACCTCCCTCGGAGTTCACCGCAATTCGCCCGT
>JBJTAQ010000129.1:0-2814 GCA_046090945.1 Pirellula sp. | reverse complement strand
ACTCGTTCCTTCATGCTCGATTCTTGCATGATCTGACCATGAAAATGGCCATTTTGCGGCCAGTGCGCGGACGTAGTGACAGTTGTCGTTTGGACGCTAGACAGCGTGCGTCTGAGGAGCATCGCAAAACATTTGACGGCGGACCGGCATGCATGCTACATTTATATCTGCGGCAACTCCATCTTCCAATCCGTCCCCAGGAAATCTGCTGTGTTCGATTCGACGATTGGCCGCTGGCAGACGAAAGACCCGAAGAGCTTTGATGCTGGGGATACGAATCTGTATCGCTTCGTGGGCAACCATCCTAGCTATGCGACGGATCCGAGTGGGTTGGAGGAATTCGATGCGGTATTGTTCAACGAGTTTCTAAGTTCGATTGATCCGTATGCGGCCTTTGCATTCAATCAATATGCCCAGATTGGCCAATTCCGACGCGGGCTTGGTGGCTGGATGCGAGGTCTAGAAATTTACGAGTCTGGCAACGTAGAGGACGATAACCTCAAGTTTATGGTGCCCGACCACTTATCCGAGTATCAGGCCGCACAGGTCGTTGCAAAGCACATTCAAAACTCTTGGTTTGGTGCGGTAGCAAGAAAGTACCAGGAACAGATTATTCTTGAGTCAGAATATGGTTACTCGCGTTGGCGACAAACAGTCCAGCAAAGATCTGCGTTGGCAGCCAGAATTGGGACGGAGGCATATCTATCGTTCTTGAGCATCACGAATGAGGGCACTGACTTGGTTGTTACCGTCTCCGATCTTGCGGACGGAAATTACATGTCAGCAATTGGCCTACTGCCTTTTGTTTCGAATGGTGGTATCAAATTAGTTGACGAACTTGGCAACGCTAAATATCTTGACAACTCACAAGCTAATTCTGCAGTTGCAGCGTCGTTCGCAGGCGATGTTGGCAAAATAAGAAAGTTAGTTGAGAATGCCCCAAAGGGAACAGTATGGGCGAACGGCGTTACGGGTTTAGCTGATGATCTTGCGAAACATGCAGGTAACATCATTCCGAAATCGGGCTTGACGGATGTGTTCATACACAGCACTTCGGACAGCTTCCACGTTCTTCATAACGGAAGTTGGGTAGAGCTCAGTCACCGTGACATCGCAAACTTCCTTAAGTCGAAGGGAGTAAGCGGCGACTTACGATTGATCTCGTGCGACGCGGGACAAGGGCAACTCGCGCAGAATCTCGCAAACAAATTGGGCGTCACGGTCGAAGCTGCGACAACGAAAGTAGGCGTGCCGATCGATTTCAAGAGCGCGCCGCTTTTGGAACCCGGGGGAATATGGATTCCGTTGAAGCCAGGAGGAGGAAGATAGTCATGGCAAAAGAATTTGGCTTTTACGGGAAGATGGCGAAAGCGGAAGTCATTGCTGAGCTTGAATCGTTGCGTAATTGCACACCGCAAGAGTTCGAGGATAGGATTTTGAATTACTTGCAACGTGGCAAACAGATCGTTGCCGTTGCAGGGCTCGCATCCGATGCTTTGAGCGGTGATATTATCGGCCCGCCGAACATCTTTAGTGATGGTGAATGGACTTGGACCAGCGAAGCGATCTACTACGTAAAGCGGTATCACGTCCGCGTGCCAGAAGAGTTTGTTCGCCAGATGCAATGTAACAACTGGGAACCACCACAAGTACTCGATCCAAAAGCAATGGTTGCAAATTCGTGGGTCACTTAAAATCGCCGGACAGTGAACGTTACCGAAGTAAAACGGCTGCAAGTCCGGCGGAATGTCAGAGGCGGCTAGTGAGTGGAGTTCAGAAAGTGGAAAGTAGAGGGGATCGAGTTCCAAACGGGCCAAGCCTTGGTGGTCCGAGTGCACACCCTGGTCCCTTCAATCCTGGATCCGTCGCTCGTGCGCTGCCCGTGCGCTGCCTGTTTCACGGCGCGCGTCGGATTTTGCGCCGCCTCGTTTTGAAACCTCGATTTTCCCAGGGATTTCGCGGGTTGTTCGAGTCCTGTCCTCTCCGCTTTGATACGTTGCACTAGGGTGCAACGTATCGTTTTCTTTGGAAATATCGCGGTTTCCGTTTTCCGGCTGCTCCTCATTGCCGCCGGTTTCTTGGGCATGCTGCACCGGAATCTGCACCGCTTTTTCCGCGCGGGTTTTGCCCCCGGCCGCCCGCTCGAAGTCGGCATCGGTGGTCAGCAAATAGTGCCGCATGGCAATTGTCGGCGTGTTCCCCAGCCAAGCCGTGACCACGTGGATCGGGAAATCCTGGGCCAATTCGGTCTCCCGGCTCGATCTCAAGGCATGAAATAGCTTGGGCCACGGTGTGAGGCCGGCTCGCCTCACGATCTTCTCAAAGGTCGTTCGGAGATTGCAATTGCGCCACCCGTTCGATGCATTGGAGGACATGCGATAACGCTCATCCACCACGTAGATCGCCCCCTCGGGGGCTAATTCCCATGCTTCTTCCAACGCAATCTGGAGCTCGGGGAACAGCGGGATGATCCGGCTCTCTTTGCCATGATGGGCTGTCTTGGGGGATGGAACATTGATTCGCTGCTTATCCCAGTCAATATCTTGCCAGCGCAGCGAGAGCACCTCGGATGGACACCGGAGCCCACCATACCGGGCCAAGGCGATGATCGTACGCCAATGGTGGTTGGGGCAAGCATCCAGCAGTTTGGTTGTTTCCTCTTGAGTCACGAATCGGCGCTGGTCGAGCCGAACGACCGACTTGGCTGAGACCTCAGCAAACGGGTTGCTGGCGATCAGCTTTCGCCGTCGCGCATCATGAAAAAACGTTCGGGCGAATTGTAACCGCTTGGCCACCGTCGCGGATGCCAGCTTG
>JBJTAQ010000128.1:0-1391 GCA_046090945.1 Pirellula sp. | reverse complement strand
CTGTGCGCTTGGGGAAACCGGATTGGACAAATACTGGGACGATTGCCCGCTGGAGGTTCAGCAGGCTAATTTTCGGCGGCACTGGGAGTTGAGTCGTCGGACCGAACTGCCGGTGATCATTCATTCGCGCGATTGCGATGGTGAGATGCTTGAGGCCTTGAGGAGTCAGTACCGCGACGGGGAACTCCATGGGGTGATGCATTCTTTTTGCAGCACTTACGACGTCGCGATGGAGTGCATCGAGATGGGATTGATGATTAGCTTTTCGGGGATGCTGACGTACAAAAAGAACGACACGCTTCGACAAATTGCGGCGAGGTTGCCGATCGAACGATTGTTGGTTGAAACCGATGCGCCGTATTTGAGTCCCGAGCCAAAGCGTGCTGCTAGGCCGAACCAACCGGCCTATGTCGCTTACACTGGGCGTGTGCTGGCTGACTTGCATCACAAGTCGGAGGGGGAGATGGCTCGAATCACCACTGAAAATGCGCTGAGACTCTTTCATCGGATGCGTTAGCTACGCCGGTCGATGCAGGTGGTGTTGTTGCAACGAGTTTTCTTGGCAATGAATGGTTGATGGGTGACTGCAATGTCCCTTTTTACTTGTTTCTCGCTATACTAAAGCTTGTTGATTCATGTTTTGGTATTCCTCGTGACTCGGAGTTTGATAGTGTCCCGATTGGCTGATGTGTTCCAAGGTTGTATCCCTGCGTTGATGACCCCGTGCTCCAAGGACGGTAGTCCCGATTTTGACGCGTTGGTCCACAAAGGAAAGGAGCTTGTCGATCTCGGGATGCGAGCGGTCGTCTACTGCGGATCGATGGGGGACTGGCCACTGCTGACTGACGCGCAGCGGCAGGAAGGTGTTGCGAGACTGACCAAGGCGGGGGTTCCTGTCGTGGTTGGAACGGGGGCTCAGAATCCCAAGATCGCCGCCGATCATGCCGCCCATGCCCAAAAGGTAGGGGCCGCAGGATTGATGGTCATCCCGCGTGTGCTCTCTCGAGGCACCTCGAATTCCGCCCAGCGCAGCCATTTTGCCGGGATCCTACAAGCCGCACCGAATCTGCCTGCGGTCATCTACAACAGTCCGTATTACGGATTCCAAACCAAAGCTGACCTGTTCTTTGATCTCCACAAACAGTTCCCCAACCTCGTGGGCTTCAAAGAGTTCGGCGGTGCAGAGTCGCTGAGTTATGCCGCCGAGCATATCACGAGCGGCAACCCGGATTTGGCTCTCATGGTTGGAGTCGACACCCAGGTCTTCCACGGCATCGTGCGATGTGGTGCGGTCGGGGCGATCACCGGCGTGGGCAACGCCCTACCGCGGCCGGTGCTGAGGCTCGTGGAGCTCTGCCGACTGGCGGCTCGCGGGGATGGCAAGGCGCGGT
>JBJTAQ010000127.1:0-7081 GCA_046090945.1 Pirellula sp. | reverse complement strand
CTCGAGCGCGGCGTGCGTTTTGTCCAGATTTATTCGGGTGGCATGGAGAATGAGCGGTCTTGGGATGGCCACGTCGACATTGCCGGGAATCACCAACAATTTGCCGACGAAACCGATCGGCCCGTCGCTGGATTGCTCGCGGACCTCGAGCAACGCGGACTGCTTGACGACACGCTGATCATCTGGTGTGGTGAATTTGGACGATTGCCGATCGCCCAGTTGGGAGGCAAGCCTGGTAGGGACCACAACCCACATTGCTTTACCGCTTGGTTGGCAGGTGGAGGCGTTCGGGGTGGAACCACTTATGGCCAGTCCGACGAGGTCGGCTACAAAGCTGCCGTGGATCGCGTGCATTTGAACGACTTGCACGCGACAATCCTCCATCTTCTGGGGCTTGATCACCAGCGACTAACTTATCCCTACAACGGTCGCAACTTCCGACTCACCGATGTCGCCGGAGAAATCATCCGGCCGATTATCGCTTAGAGTTTTTAACCACAGAGGACCCAGGGCCACAGAGGGGCTTTAAGCTCCAGTGCTAGCGATGCTACCCGCCAAACCAGTCCTCGGGCATCGCGACCCATGGATCATCCAAAATATTCGCAGCTTTTCGGAGAATCTCTGAAAGGTTAGGGATTCGGCTGGATACCTGAGAAGAGGTCTTCTCGTCCATTTAGCTCGCCGGGATTTTGGGTGCGTTATGTCCAGCAGATTGATCGTCGATGCCAAACGCGCGCTGACGTCGCTTCAACGTCGATATGTGGGGAACCGCAGGAAAATCACGCGCCGTCGGGCCTTTAGGCTCACTTGCATAGAGCAGCTCGAATCGCGAGAGCTGATGGCCATCGATTTTCCCGCCGAAATTATCGCGGGAAGGTCCCTGTCGGCCTACTCCTCCTCGGATGTTCAAGGCGGACAGCTCAAGCTGTCCTATGCGGTCTACAACCAACGCGAATTGCCCATGGAGGACGTGCAAGTCTCCGTGACGCTCGCCACTGGGGTTGGGTTCGTACAGGCCTCCTTGCCGACGATTTCCTCAGGGCAAAATCTTGCATGGGATCTGGGGAGCTTGCCAGCCTATGGCCGCATGAGTTTCGAGGTAACCGTGTCGCTGGCCGATGCCAGTGTTCTCAGCATTGATCAGGGAGTTCGCGTCCAAGGACGCATCGACGCAGGGCTTGCGATCGACATGGCTCCGGCTGCAATGCTCCGACCAGGACCGATCCCCCGTCCGGAGCTTGCATCCACAATGGATGCAACGGCACTGGATCCATGGATCATGGAAAAAGCTGCCGAGCTCGACTACGATCCGGCGAAAATCTTCTCGTTTCTCAATGATCAAGTCGGCTTTGAAGCGTACCAAGGGTCGTTGCGTGGATCTCGTGGAACTCTTTGGAGCGCCGCTGGAAACTCGCTCGATGAAACGAGTCTTGGGGTCGCTTTGTTCAGGGCGTCAGGGATTCCGGCTCGGTATGCGACAGGAACACTCTCCACGATCGATGCCGAACGGTTGATCGAGTCGATGTTTCCGACACAAACCAATTTAGCCGGCTATTTAGCAGCAGGTCAGCAAGGTGCCGATCCAGCCAGTAATCCCGAATTGATCGCTCTAGCTCGTCAGCATTATTGGCTCCAAATCGATCTCGGTGCCGGGTTTCTAAACGCCGATACCTCAGGGTTGCCAGGCTCGGCTATCGGCGTCTCGCATACAGCCCTGGCGGGTAGCTTCAATGAAGTCGCCGATACCCTGAGGCATAAACTGACGATGATGCTCGATGCCGAAGTTTACAGCGAAATTCAGGCTGCATTCAACCCAGGCAACGCATTGACCACGACTCGAGTCTTGGATCGAACTTGGAATGCTGTCGAATTGGTCGGAAAGCCGGTTACCATCGGGCATTTCGTCGTGGATACCAACCAAGGCGGCTTGGCCTTCAGTTCACGAACGATCGGCTATACCCCCTACTTTTTGGTCGGAGATGCAGCGGATATTTCCAATGCAAACGACCCGATCTTCACCGGTATTCCGTTCCAAGAGAACCTTACGAATTTCCCACTCGGAAGCCAGTTCCTCACCGGCTTGGCCTTGCAGATGGATATTTCTGGCCCTGGGGGATCGACCGAGCGATTCCACAGGCAACTCGTGGATCGAGTCGGCTTTGCCAACCGCAAGAATGGCACGACTGAGAATATTCCCGTCGATGCGAATGCACCATCGATCATCGGGCCCTTCGACGCTTTTACCGTGAATGCCTCGGCAGCGTCTATCCCCTCCCGCGTTGCCGATCAATTGGCGAACAAAATTCGGACGACTCAGCGCCGTTTGAACGCGGTCGATACGTCGGTGCCGGTGTCGGCCGCAGATCAATCTCTTTTGACCCAACAGTACCGTGATTTCACCCGCTTGATGGGGTATCGATACCTGCATGAATCCGATGCCTTATTCAATCGATCTGCCGCACTAGGTGCTGTTCGAAGCTACTACGATCAACCTCGACTCATCCTCGGCGAAGCGGTTCTAGTGCCCGGTACGGCAACTTCCGAGGCCACCGTCGAACTTGCGATCGACTTGCGGAGGGATGCCCCAAAAGTCATTTTGTTTCCTGGTCAATCGGAGCAAGCCGAGCCCGCTTTTCGATTCCTACAAGGCGTGGCGGCGACGAATCTCGAGCGATCGATCGTTGCCTCGATGATCGATGGAACAGTTCAATCACAGATCGTCAACACCCAGTCTGTGATCGAAGCTGCCGAGGCTCAGAACATACCTTTAGTGGTGTTGATTCCAAGCAATCTTCAAACCCTGGAGAACCGAATCCATGCTTCGGAAGATGCGTTAGCTCGAATCTCCGAAGCCTTGGCGCATGGAAAGGTTGTCCTGGTCCCCGAATCACCCGTTCAGATCGATCAACGGAACGTCACGGCATGGTACGAGACCGATGCCGTTACAGGGGATACTATCAGTGTTTCCGAAGATGGCCGGCATGTTGCCGCTATAGAATACAAGACGATCTTGTACAACCTCGCCGGTTTTCAACTTGGAGCGTTTTACGGATTTCTCGAAGGCATCCTCGAAGGTGCTCTCGATAAATTGGGGCTTGCGAACTCTTTGAACACGGTTTCTGGACCCTCCAAGGTGCCGACGAAAATCATCTCTGCGCTCCTGAAGTTGGCTGGTATTTCAGGCCTCAGTGCCAGCCAGTTGGCTTACAAGGGTGGATACTATCTCGGATTCTATCTAGCCCAAAAGGATCCAGAGGCTGAAGGTCAACTCTATCAACCTCTGCCCGCGGAAACAACCAACACAAGTCGTACGCTGCTGATCAATTCGGTCGCTAACAACTCGCCACTAGAATTGCTCCCCTCGACGAATTCAATCGTAGTCAATCAAAACTCAACCGTTTCCATCCCCTACACGATATCCAGTAACACGCTAGGTGAATACGAAATTTCTGCGACGGGGCCGGTCGGTTGGTCTGTTTCGGTCGATCAGGGCGCCGTATCAATTACCCCGGAGCCAGGAACCCAGAATGGATTAGGCCAAGTTCGACTCGTGGCCCGGTCGGTTGAAAACCCAGCCATGGTCGCTGGCTCAGTGATCGATGTTACCGTGCAACCGACCATCCCCGGTTTGCAGTTTGATGTTATTCCAGACCCTTTGTTCTTCGTTCCCTTCCAAGGAGCCGAGTTGCCCTCGGCATTTCTCGCTCAAATCCGAAATCTTGGGCCTCTGAATGAACTCTATACATTGCAGGTTTCCAATCAGCCTTCGGATTGGGATGTGATACTCAGCAGTGGGACTGCGAACGTATCGGCTGGAAGTCAAAGTTCCATTGGAGTCTATCTGCGCCCAAAAAATACTGTGCTTCCGCCAGCAGGCTCCGTCGTTTCATTCGACATGACAGCGATTGCGACGAGCGATCCCTCGCTTCGACAGACCGTGACGGTCCGTTATGTGCTCCCCTCGATTTCAGCAACAACGATTTCTTTAAACTCTAATTTCATCGAAAGCTTTCCAGGCTCAATCACCAATGGCATGATTACCGTCAAGAATGTCGGCCATCGCCAGGAAAACCTTCGACTGGAGTCGAATTCGTTACCACCGGGTTTTACGCTGGCTGGTTTGCCACAGACAATCTCTTTGGCTGTCGGTCAATCGATCGATGTTCCAATCACAATGCAGATTTCCTCGAATGCAGCCATCAACGATACGGCTTATGCCTACCTCTCGCTGAAGGATGATATTCCCAACGCTCCTATCAGGAATTCCGATGTCCTATCGGTTCGTGTCGTTGTTCCTGGGGCAGAAGCCATCTCGAGTGCCTCGATCAACGCCTACCAACTCGGTCAAACCGATTTGGGTAATCGATTGTCCGATCTTTCGATCTCGCTATCTAGCCTCGTACAAAGTCCCACGGACGCGGTGACAAAGAGCCAATCGGTTGCTGCCATCGACGCTGTCTTGCAAATCATCAGTGCGGATCCACTTCTCAGCTCACTCTATTCGGCCGATCTTGCCTTTGCCCGAAATCAACTCGCTTCAGCCAGCACGCTGTTCGAAGTCCAGTCGGCACTCGATTCACTAGCCTTTTACTTGACGCTGCTCAGCGATACCCTCGGGCAACTCGTCGAGCATCAGTTCACCTTGCAACTCGTCTCGAACGTGGTGACCGCTCTGCCAGGAGTTCCGGCACAGTTTCAAGTCGTCCTGCAAAACATGGGGAGCAAAACCACCACCTTCGATCTGTCCGTCGGAGGCGGTTTACCTTTCGGCACCAATGCTACCTTCAATCGATCGAGCGTCACTCTCCAGCCAGGTGAAACACTCCAGGCTGGTCCCAACGGGATTACTCTGAGCCTATCGTTTACCGAAGACTTCCTGTTTCCAGCCTCATTCACAGTCAATGCTACCGCACTCGAAGCCCCCTCCTTGGTACAACGGGCTGCTGCCTCAGTATTGGTTCGCGACGAATTCATTCAAGCCACAAGTGTAACGCCCAGCCCCAGCTTCACTGAACCCGGCGGTATCGTTGCCGTGTCGGCAAAGTTGCTGTCGATAGTCAACAGCGATCAAGTCGTATCGGTATCTTACCAAGTCAAGTCACCAACAGGGGCGGTTGTTTTTAGCTCACCATCGCAACCTGTAAACCTGAACATTCGCTCAACAATAACCGATGTCAACCTGCCATCCCTAGACACTACGGGACTGCCTCGCAGCGACTATACGATTGTCGTATCGATCGCCGACTCTAGCGGTACGGAAATTCCCGGAGCGGCAGGCCAAGCCAGTTTGCAGGTTGGAACGCCGGTGTCTGCGTCGATCGCCGTATTACCTATTGAGTTGTTTTCGGGATCGGGATCGAGCATCGTTACCAACACCCTGCGGGTCGATGCGAGGGTGGTGCCAAGCAACCCTCTGACTCTACTCGGCCAAGTGCAAACCATTCCCACCTCGACAACCTTGGTCATCCAAGGAGGTCTCGCGTATGTCGCGGGGACCAATGGAATCCAGGTCGTCAACATCGCTAATCCCACAAGCCCGGTCATTGTCGGGAGCTTTGGACAAGGAGAGATCGTTCAAGGTGGTTTCACTGTGGCTCGAGCCCTTGCAGGGAACAAGCTTTTGATTGCCACTCAAGCTAGCATCAACGCTACAGACTTTACGCTGTTGACCTATTCGCTGGCCAATCCTGTCGCTCCATCACTGCTGGGGCGATCGACTGTTCCCAAGCAGTTCATTTCGGATTTTTTTGTCGTCGGCGATCGTGCAATTGCAACGACGACGGGAATCGAATTCTTCGCGGGGAACGTCTTGGATCAATTCGGGGATGTTCTCGCGCTGGATCTTGCGGATCCATCGGCTGTTTTGCTGACCGATGAGCTGTTCGGTGGTTCGTTCGATATCTACAACCATAATGGCGGTGAAGTCGTCAACAACACCACGATGTATGTCGCAAGCACCACGTCGACGGGATTTAATACACAAGTAGGGCACGGCGTGGTTCGTGTGATCGATTTTTCTGATCGAGCGAACTTAGTGGAAACCCGTGATATTCGTATTCCGGATACGGTCCAAGCGACGGAGGTCGCAATCGATGGCAACCGGGCGCTGGTTTTGGGAAGTACCGGCGGTTGGAAATCGCCATTCCTGGGTGCTGGGGACGCGCAATTAACGGGGCGAATGACGTTAACGCTTTTGGATATCACCGACCCAATCCGCCCGCTCGTGAACGGCACAACTTTGATCACCGAAAGTTTCAACCGACCAGTTGATACCGCCGATGGGGGAGCCAGACTATCGACGATCGCTTTGGGGAACGGTCGCTTTGCCATCAGCCGCGGCTTTGTCGATAACCAACCGGTGCTGCTTTTGGCTGATATCACCGGCGACCAAATCGTCGTTGCGTCAGTTCCAGTTCCGTCGCTCGTTAATGAGATGGCCTTTGCAAACGGAAAACTGTATACCACCAGTCAAACAGGTTTAATGATTTATGACGTCGGGGGCATCGATGGTACACCGACGACGATTCGGGTCGAGGTGCCGATATCTAATGAATTCGATCGGTTGAATCGCGTGATCATGGATTCTTTCAACATCCGTCCCGATCAAATCATCGATTCAGGATCAGCGATGTCGCTTGTTTGGAATCGTCCCTTTGCATTTGGTACGACGAATTCCACACTGACCTGGAATACCGAGCTTTCGGGCCTTAAGCCCAACGAACCCCAACGCGTGACCAACGGCACCAATATCGAGTTTTCGTTCGCAGGGACTCCTGGTTCGTTTGCACTCCCCGCAACGACGGTCGTAGGAAAGAATGCGATCCGCGTTTCTCCTGCAACTCAGACTGCCCCCCCCGGAGCAACGGCGACGTACGATGTCACCCTTTCAAATCCAACGGATAGCTTCCTGACGTTCAATCTTTCGATTTCTGGGATTCCTGAATCGTGGATAGATTTCGAGAGATTCGTGATCGTCGATCCGCAGAGTAGCAGGACCGAATCGATATCGATCACCGCCCCCACTCTCACGCCCGTGGGGGCTGTTGATTTTAAAATCCTTGCGACGGCAAATGGTTCTTTG